>DATFOT010000148.1:0-3130 GCA_035265265.1 Aestuariivirgaceae bacterium
GTCTCCGGCAATGACGTAGCCGAACGCGAAACCGAGAAGACTTCCGCCGATGAACCCTGCGGCGAGCAGACCGAGCACGGCTATGAGTTTCTTCAGCAGGCGCACCTCCGCCGCTCCCATCGTCAGGCAGGTGGTGCAAGGCTAGGGAATTCGGGACTTCTTGCAAAGGCGCGTTGGAATGCGCCGATGCCGGCGTTGCCCCGGAACGCCCGCCATGGTCCGCGTTGGCGTTGATCGCATATGCCGAATGGCGCGCCATGGCCGATGAAGATGGGCACTATTCGTTCGCTGTGGCGCTATGACGCAGCGGCCGCCAATGCGATCCGGCCGGATAACCAGCGACGGAACGCGATCTTGCACTGCTCCTCATGGACGGCCATCTTCCCGATTTCCGGGTTGGTCCGGTTACCCTTCGGCTGCCGCCATTTCGATCAATCCCGGGAACGGCGCGATGGGCCAGAAGCTGCCGTCAGCGAAGCCGCCCACACTTGAATTCACGTGTCCGGTCCCAGAACCAAAGCGACCGCGGTCTCAGTGAACCTCAAATACGGCTTCCACTTCAGCCGCGGCGTTGCGCGGCAGCAAACAGCCGATGGTCATGCGGGCATGGCGCCCTTTGTCGCCGAGAGCGAGGACAAGAAGGTCAGACGCGCCGTTCATAACCAGGGACACAGACGGGAACGGTGACGCCGCGTTGACGCAACCGAACACTCTGAGACAACGATCGATCCGTTCCAAACTTCCGAGTGCAGACTTCGCTTGCGCCAGGATGTTGAGCGCGCACCACCTCGCAGCCACCGTGGCGACCTCGATCGAGACTTGCTGCCCGACTTGTCCGATATGCTCGTCCGCGACTTTCCCTTCCGGGCCGTAGCAAAGTTGACCGGCAATGAAGAGCTGGTTTCCACTACGCGTGAAGGGAACGTAGTTGCCGGCCGGCACGATGGCGGGAGGCAAAACGTAACCCGCTGCCCGAAGGCGCTCCTCGACGGTGTCCATGTTCGTCAGCCTCAGCGATTGAATTCTGAGCTACGACAGAGCATTCTTGTTGAGACACCAGCAAACCATATGTCGTTGGCCTACCCGTAGGAATTCTCATGCTCAGACCGGCACGGCATAGGTTGCCGCCTCTCAACACGTTGCGCTTCTTCGAAGCGGCGGCCCGCCATGGAAGTTTTGCGCGGGCGGCTGCAGAACTTTGCCTAACCGCAGGTGCCGTAAGCCGGCAGGTCAAGGTGCTTGAAGAGAGCCTCGGTGTTGCGCTGTTCCACAGGCATCCTCAGCGACTTGAGATTACCCGAACAGGCGAAATGCTGTTGCGAACGGTGCAAGATGCCATCAATTCAATCGAGCAGGAAACGCGCCGAATAGAGACCGACAAAAACGTCGTGCGGATCGGGCTATCACCGAATTTTGCCGTTCGATGGATGAGTTCCCGGCTTCACGAATTGAAAGCCGAGTTTCCATCACTGCGCCTCGTGATCGACGCGTCACCAGAGTTGTCGGACCTCTCTGCTGGTGAAGTCGATTTCGTCATACGATTTGGCAACGGATATTGGGATGGAGCCGAAGCGGAACCCTTGTTTGGTGGCGGTCTCATCGCGGTTGGCAGCGGACCACTATTGACTCGCTACCGAGCAAGTACCGGGGCAATCAAAAAGGGGCTGCCCCTCATCCATGTTGAGAGCACCACTGACTGGTCCGCATGGCTTGAAAGTTCTGGTGCAAGCCTCGGGGATCAACGCGCCGACATCCTCGTCAGTCACGCCCACATTGCCGTTGAAGCAGCCGTCAATGGCGCGGGGGCGGCCTTGGTACATCCCGCACTCGTTGCACGTGAATTGAAGCTTGGGCATCTGCGACGGCTCTCGTTCCAGACCCTCAATGTCGAGCAGAGCTATTGGATTGCATGCCCGTCCAAACGGAAGCCGACGAACCAGAGCAGAAAGATCATGAACTGGTTGCGATCACGCGCGACAGAAGAGCGTGACTGGCTCGACCGCCATCAGCATGCGTAGTCGTCCGCTTCCTGGGGAAACGACCGTCCGTCAATCGCGAAAGCTGCCGTAAGGCAGCAACGGGTCATTCGCATCGAGATTGCCAAGTCCGCCTGCTCGTCCGCTATCGACAATACCCGAAATTACCGACCGAGAGCTGGGGCGCAGATATCGACCGATTGGGACGGTTACCGGCGCGACCACCTTCAGCGCGGGCTTTAAGAGATATCCTTCTGGCCAAGGCACCGGGCAATAATCGCGTCGGCGTCGTCACCAGCGTTCCGGCCTCTCCAGGCAACATGCTGATCGGGCCGCACGAGCAGCTGGGGCGCCCGATAGATATGCTGGAGACCGGGTTGATCGATGCGTACAACTTCGAGCGGCATTCCGCGGCGCATCGCAGCCGTCACCAGTTCGGCATCAGGGGCTGCTCCAAACGCGATAAGCGTGAACCAGGGGCCCAGCCGATCGAATAAGGCGCTGCCGTCGGCGAGGAGAATACTTGGCAACCGAGCTCCTGGCGCCGCCGTGGGAACGTACCGTACGGGATCGTCCGATATCTCCGCATCTGTTTCCGCGCATACGATGGGCGATCGCGGGTACGCATAGCCCAGTTCGATCCCATAGCTCTCGTTCTCCGCATTGCCCAACGCTGCGATGCGGGCGGCGAGCACCGCCCGCGGACTGTCGGATTCGGCCGAAGGCTCGTAGACGCAATTGCCTGCGTCGGCGTATGCCTGCGCGATCGCCATGCGCACGTCGGTGTGCGCACCCGAGGCCTGGCGGTTGCGGAGTCCGACGGGGTGCCGCTCGGCATCGTAGGAGGCGAGCAGAGTCGGTCCGCCGAAGCCGAGCACCAGCGCCGCGAGCTTCCAACCGAGATCGCAGGCATCGCCGATGCCGGTATTCATGCCATAGCCGCCCGTTGGGATATATTGGTGCGCCGCATCGCCGGCGAGAAACACGCGTCCCCGTCGATAGGTCTCAGCGACCAGCAGGTGCGGGGTCCACGGATTGGCAAGGATGATTTCGCGGGGGGTGGACCCACCCATAAATCGAGTGAGCAGGGCATTGGGGTCGACCCGATCCAGATCATCGCCGGGCTTTGGACGCGTATGCAGCGTCCAGTGATC
>DATFOT010000149.1:0-11539 GCA_035265265.1 Aestuariivirgaceae bacterium
TGCAAAGATCGGAGTCCAGGCGGAGTAGCTGTAAACTTCGTGCCAAGAATGAACTAGACTGTTACACTCTGAACAATCGAAAGAGCCTAGCTGATTTGATTCCGTGAGCTTCTGAACGGCCTTGTAAGCTGCTCCGCAATCCGAACAGCGAAAAACGACATTTGTCGAATACTCGACGCCCAAGCTCATAGCCACCTCCAGAAATCGTCGGCTCGCCTTCATAAGTTGCCATCCGCGCCATCGTGGTGGGACCGCTGCGCGCAACTATCATCAGCAACAGTTGGTGTGAGCCATCAGTTCGCCGGCATCACTTGCCCTGCCCGTTTAGCTCGGCAGTGGCCCCTAGCGTCTTCGCAATCTCCAGGAGCGCCATCGCCAATGAAAATGCGTCTAGCGAATAGGTCTTGATGTCGTCAAGAATACAGACACGGGTAAACTGTCCGCTGACATGCCACTCGAGGGCTTTTGCAAACGCTTCCTTGGCGGTCGCGGTAGTCACCGAGATGCTATGATCGTCAGTGTGGGCTTGGACCACAAATGGCATGGCATACCCGTACCTGATTCTGGGGTTCCATCCTAACTGAAGGTTGCGCTCAGAGCATCCCGCCAAGAGGTTAGGTAAACGCGGCGGGCCTCGCTGGTTAGCCGCATAGCGCCAGCAATTGTGCATTGCGGATATGAATATCTCGCCCTACGCCGCGATCACCACGCATCTGGTGCTATTGGAACCCATTTGCCGGTCGCCGGTTACATCCGAATGCTGGCTGAACGTAGGAGCTGCGGATGGTATTCATCGTGCAGGCCAAGCCTTGGAAGCCGGAAGGAATCGAGAAGGTCATAGCGGTTACTCGCAACGAAGCTTTGCAAGCAGCGTCTGAATTTCTTCGAAGAAAATTTCCGGTTGTCACCGTCGTAGCTGATGGGCGTTTCTACTCCGTTGAGGAGTTTGCCAAGACAATGGCGGACGTGAAGCCGCACAGGGCCGATCTGTTGGAGCAATAGCTTCGACATCCGGATGGTTCAAAATGGGTCAGAGGATGTGCATGCGCACCGTGGTGGTCGCGTGCTGATCAACACTAAAAACCTGCGGAGGTTGCGCTACATCCGCGCTTCCTAGTCGCGACGGCCAACATGCGCTGACGCGGCTTGCCATCGGGCCTTGGGCATTTATGCAAGCCCGGGTACGCGAAGCGGTCCCGTATTGAGAAGTTGCGAAACAGCAGTAAGGAGCTGCGCCGGTGCAAAGGGCTTTCTCAGCAATATGCTATTTGGCACGCCTTGGATCGACCATTCGTCAGGGCTGCCCCCTGTGATGTAAATCACGGGCAGGCTAGGGTTAAATGCTCTAGCTCGCCGAGCGACGGCCCATCCCTTCACCTGATCCCTTCCGAATGCGACATCGATGATGAGCACTCGATATTGGTTAGCATTCAACAAGCCTATCGCTTCCTCTCCCGATGAGGCAACTTTTGATGTGAAACCGCCGTCGCTAAGAGTGTCCTCGATAATCTTCTGGATCGAGGCATCATCATCTACAACCAAAACAACGACCGGTTCATCCATGGCCACCTCCCGTGCATCCATGGGGCGGTACGCTGTAGCCCGGGATAGGTTCCAACCACATACAATAAAGCAGATTAAGCAAACTAGACGGCGGAACCGCGACAGATGCGGGATAGTTGCGGACGATCACGAGATCGCGTCACGCTAGCCGGGGTTGCTTTTCTTTATCCAGGGCTTCTTGCAACTCTTTCTTCGCTTGGTGGTAGAATTCGTCGTCCTTGCCCGAGGGCTCGCCAGCTTGCTGCCAGAGCTCGTAAGCTCGCCGGACAACATCCATTTCCTTGGGGGTGGCCATGCTTGTTCCTTGAAGCGCAGTCCCGCCATCGGCTTTGGGCCCCCAAGGCGAGACCGTGCTAGGCCAGAATTGCTCCAACCCGCGCTCCATGCAAGCAATGTTTCGCCGCATGGGTTTGGTCAGGGCAATGACTCAAAAAAGACCTGCACTAGCGCGAGACGCTGATCATACTCGTGTTGCCCGCGGGCGGAAGGTTGCTATTTTCCGGCCCCGCGATGCAACTCGACTCCTCGTTCCCGTCGCTTTTTGTGAAAACTTTCGCTCCCGCTCCTCGAAGGCCGCGAGCTCATGTGCTTTGAGAAGTCAGAAGCGGGCCTGACGGATCACCTGTTCGCCAGAACCGCTTCGAGTATAGGTTTCGTCGACGTAGAAGAAGTCGGCAAGCCAGCTTTCCAATCAATGCCCGACACGATTGTGAGGGCAGAGATCTGCGCGAGGACGTTGGAATTAGGCGGCGCGAGTTTTGCTTTTTCTCAATCGCACAATTTTTGCCTGGGAATTGCTAGCGGCCAATCCTGCGTCAGTAGCCACTTCGGCGACGGCGTTGCTACTCGCGCCTTCGACTGATGTCCTGAGGATTTCGCGTTGAGCAGTGAGCCAGTAGATGTCCGCCTGGCCCTCGGGCTGACCATCGGCGATCCAGAGGTGGTAGGCACGTTCGCGAATTGCCTCTTCCACATTCGGCATTGAGATTCTCCTTCCATGTGCGCCCAACCCCGGCAGGCGAAGTCTTGCCTCGGTATGGTTAACGAAATCTTAACCGCTGGTGTCGATTGGATTGCCTAATTTGATTGCAGACAGCACGTCTTTTTTTAGGCTGTCGGGGCGACTACCAAGGGACGCCGCGAGCTTAAATTCTTGGCTGGCTGCGGGGGGACAGATCAACAAAGGCGCTCGGTGCTCTGTTTGATGATTCGAGTTGCATCTGCGCTGAACAATTGATTTCTCACGTTGGGGCTGCTGAAGACCGCCACTAGCCGGACGAAACAGCCTGCAGCAAAAAAATGCGCGCGAAAGCGTACTTAACGCTCAAAATGCACGACAGAGGTCGACAGTTCTGCGGGTCCAGAATTTTGCTTCGGGAGATGGTTGAGGCTGACGTGCGCGGCAAGCGCCCCGAGGCTTTGGCGCTCGTCGTGCCGACATCAATCTCGATCGCGCCAAGATGACCGCCGGCAGATCCTTCCTTATTACCATTGCGGTAAGGTGGCCGGGACTGCTGACGGCGCTATCCGGCTCTCCAATTCTGCCTAATCAGACAACCGAGCGACATTTGCCGCGACTATCTTGCGATAGTTGTTGAGAACGTGCGCGGGATCGCCGCCACGAATGAGAATGGCCCGGGCATCGTCGAACGCCTCGATCTTTTCAGTCACCATCAGGAACATCTCGTCTGATGTGCCCCTTCCGAGAGCGATAAGGCGAATTCGCATTTCAATAACCTGGAAGGCGTCAGCCATGAGCATGAGGAGCGGGTACCAGAGAATCATGAACTCTCTTCCTATCGAGAAAAGGCATGCGTGAACGCTCATGACAACATATCCGCATTGGCTGTGTTCCTAATCGGATGCGGTCTTGCTTTGCTCGAGGTTCCCAATTCTCAAGGGTCACGATCCCCCATTCGTGGAGCCTGCTCCACTTGAGGCGTCACCATACCACCCAGCTCATGATCGGCGGCAAGCAGCGCCTTTGCCTCAGCCCTCACACTCGCATCAGGGGTCAATGACGCGAGGCCGCGTACATCGTCGGCGCCCGGCTCGTCTCGGAAAAGATGAGGGTGCGGCGCGGGCAAAGGTCCTGGGCTGCGTTCTGGCAGTGCGTCTGGCGTACTAGGGAAGTACCTGCATTGGGAAGCAGTCGGTCAGTTGCCTGAGAGCGGCTGGCCCGGTGAGCGCTCCAGCGGGGGCCTTGGCTTGGCGAGGCCGGTCGTCCCCGGAGGGTGCCACGTTACTAGCTGTCCTGGTGTCGATCCGCTCTACCGTAGTGAAGAATGCCGCGACAACTGCGATTATCACTGCAACTGCGAAAAGCAGCACGGCGGTACGCTGGCTGTTCCGCTCATTACTCATGGGACCTCCACTACGCCATAGGAACGTAGCGCATCCTCGCGGGTTCCTCGCGCGGTCAGCTAAATTGCTGGAGAGGCTTGCCAAGTAGTACTAGCGTGATCCTCAGCGCTCTTCCAATGAGCGGATCTGCGATCGAATTTCTTCCTCAATATCCCTGATCATTTCTGCCGTCGGTCCGTCTGGAAATTCCTTGGCAAGTGCCTGGCACCTCGCCAATTTTTCTTGCAATGCCAGTTTTTCCCGATCTGGGTCCATAAACATTGGACGCGTCAGAGGTGGAAAGGTTTATTAGAATTGGACTAATCTGCTTTGAACGTTGCGACCTTTGACGCACTACTCGCGCGTGACAACCAAACGGTTTTGCGCGCAAATTCCTGATTTATCTATACGCTTGAGTGATTTGGTCATGGCCTCCATCAGGTAGATTACCTTCAAATAAACGGCCCGCTACATGCGGGCCGCTTTGAGGGTCAGCGCAAGCAGCTGCCATACAGCTCTCGTTCTCTGCGCACTTCTTCGACACCATAGGGTTGGCTTTGCGGGTCAAACCGCTGCCATCCGGATTTCTGCCACATACCCCGCCGATTTTGAATATCCACGGACGATTGATCCAGAATGGACTCAAACCTCGCGCGGTCAGACTGAGGCACAAGTGCCGTAACGAGCGTGCCGCCCCGACGGTGTTCTCGGTCTTTTGCGAGCAGTCGGTAGCAGGCGGCGATGTCGTCATATCGCTTCCTCAGCACGTCAACGGGGCTGCAGCCAAGGCCTGGAAATCGGCCGCCGTCTTCAGGTCCTCCGCGACGGTGCGCACTTCACCATCGCTATTTTGGTGGTTGCAGACCGGGCGATCTCAGCCAAGCGTCCATATGCGCGGCGCTCTTGACCTGCCGGGCTTTGCGTTCTAGCTCGCGCCGCTCCATGCCCTGCGGAAGTCTTTCGGCTTCTGCGCGCAATCGTTCTGCCTCTTGGCTTAGCTGATCTGGAAACGACAACACGCTCGTGAAATGGCGTCGCTGCATGGCGCTGCTCCAGTCTCCCATCGGGAACATTTTGCCACGTTGGCCAGCCGGCACACCACGGCTTATTTTCGTTTTCGCTCCTGTGGGGAACTTTTTGATATCGGGTTCGGAGCCGCGCATTTGCGAAGGCGCGACTAGGTCTCCTCGACGAATCTGCCGCAGAGCAGCAAGGAACCCATCTTCAACTTAGGAGTTCCGTGGTTAGGAACTGAGGAGAGTACCATGGAAGCTGCCGTTGAACGGGTGATACAAACCTACGGTATGTTGGTGAGTTTGACATCGGCCCAGGAGCGCGAAGCCAGGGAGAGGGTTTCGAGCTATTTGAGAGACAAAGGCGAAGACGAGCACAAATTAGCCGTCGAAGGCCTCAAGCACCTATTGGGTCACTCTGCCAAACGCCGGCGACGTGCAGTCTCACCTTAGGACGGCGTTGAGTAGCTGTTGGGGCGGATAGGGCTTCTGAAGAAAATGGGTGCCGTGCGGAACGTAGGGCGGGCCCTGCCCCGAGACCATCACGACAATCAGGTCGGGGAATCTGTGCTTGGCATACTGCGCAAGTTGCACGCCCGACATCTCTCCACCAAGCTCGATATCGGTCACGAGCGCTCGCACTTCGGGACCGGTTGATGCCAGCACCAGTTCCGTGACCTCGCCATTGGCGCACTCCACCACCTCAAGTCCCTCGCTTTTCAGCAGGTCGGCAAGGCACTCGCGCTGCAACACATCATCTTCGACAATCAGGGCTACGAAGTTCGACATCATTGCCTCCGGAAAAGAACCAAATCACGAAGTTCGCGATAGTTTCATCCGCTGGCAGTTCCCCTAGCGTGGAGTCATGGTGAACCGCGCGACTTCGGGCCACGATAGCGCGGGCCTAGAAGGTACGCGTAATAGCTCTGGCTGGGATCACCGATGACGCGCGGGTCGGCAGGTGACGCGTCATTGTCCTTCGCTTCGCGAACGATGGCCATTGCTTCATCCTGCGCCTTTTGCAGGGTGTCTTCGTCGTGCGGTACTGGCGCTTCAGTTTCAAGCCAGGCACGGGCGCGCGCACGGCCGTTCTCCTTCCGAGAAAGCATGGACGACCTCCGAACTCAACTCGATCTATCTTGAAGTTCGCTGGGCTCGGCAACCAACGCCCATGCCTGCCGATAGCAGTGACTGTTCTTTCGAGTTGGCCCGCGCCAGCCACGTCAGCTCATCGTTCTGGGCAACCAACTATCTAATGTCTGGTTCCGGACATTGCGAGAAAAAGCCTGCAATTCTTCTCAAGCGAGGGGACGGCGCCGGGGGGCCGGAAGGTAATGAAGGTTCCGGATTCGTGAAGCGTCAGCCAGCCGCGCTCAATCCCGAGTTTGCAGCCGGCGCCGTACTCGGCCGGGCTGTCGCGGTCGCAGAACAGAAACGGCTCGTTGATTTTCTCTACGTGGACGCGGCCCTGACCCGGCTCGACCGCAATGGCGATCAAGGATCCGGCGCAATTTTTTCTGATTAGTTAGGGGCGTTCGGCGGCGTATTTCATGCAGCGGGCTTGTCTTCCTTATCAGCGTCTCGCGCGACGATCCTGATTGCGTCGTCGGGCAGCGGCGCGCGCATCCACACGTCTCGTTCATCGTCTGTCAGCAGAACGAGCGGCATGGCCGTTGGATGGATCGGTTCGACGACGGTCTCGGGGGGGCGTCGTGAGAAAAGCCGTAGATTTGATGCGGACCGGGAGATCGGTTTGGCTTCGTGCCGCGGTCGCCCTTGAACTCGGTCCAGATTCCTCGGTGCGCAGATCGAGGGTCACGGTGATGGCCCAGAATGCCGATAACAGTTCAAAGAATAACAAGCCGCTGGCGGAGCTACCTGCGGGATTTTCGGCTTGTCCTGTTTGATTGTCGCTTCTTTGATTGCGTCTTCGATTGCGTCTTCGAGGCCTTTTTTGCTGATTTCTTAGCGCTTTTTGCAACGGCCTTCTTTGCTTTCTTCACTGGTTGCTTTGCGACCTTCTTCGCCCGCTTCTGCGGAGTTCTTGCAGCTTGGGCGACTGCCTTCGCTGCCTTCTTCACCGGTGGAGGCGTTCGTTCGGCGACAGCTTTTTTAGCACGCTTTGCCACCGCCTTAACTGCCGTTTCGGCCAGCGTTCCCGCCGCCTGAGCTGCCAGATCCGTCATCTGGTCGATAATTGGTTTAGATGGCTGCTCGGCTGCCCCGGTCTTCTCGGACTCGCTTTTTTCGGTGTCCATCATCTCTCCCAGTTTCTTCGATGAGGTCCATCTCAAGGCAGCCAGGTGCGCGAAGGTGCATGGTCTCCGCTCACCTGGCTCAAGCGGATGTCCTATGGGGAGACAGAACACCAGAAAAGAAACCCTTTCATACCTGGACGGTTCCCAGTCATGCCGCCCTCCCCCTGCAGGCCGAGTACGCTAAGTGGAAGCGGCATCCTATTGATCAAGCGGGGGCTCCTGGTCTTAAACGAGCCTTGCAAAGCAATTTTCATCGACACTCAATCGCATCGCCACGGAGGTGCCCGTCGCTGATCCGCTGATCCGCCGGCTGTACTCCGTTGCGTAGTTGTGCGCTGCATCATCAAAGCCCGGGAGTTACTCTTCGGTCGCATACGGAGGAAGCAATGGCTGACAAGACGAATTCTACCAAGGAAGAATGGACGTTGAGGAGCCCAATGTAGCTGTGATGGCCATCACGGCTGCTGATCCGAGCGGGCTTTGGGGGCTTCTAAGGAATCGTTCGCCGGAGACACTGCGCTCACCCAGGGGATAACCAGCGCCAACACAAACGCTTTACTAAAGGCCGTAGTCATCGATTTTCTAGCAGCGAGGGACCGAGCGCCGCGCGTATCTTGCATTCCATCACGAAGCCCTTGTGAACCGAACCAGGGCGCCGGCGCGGCCTCGGCCCGCATTGAAACCGCTCGACGCCTCTTCTCGCGGATCTTCTTCAACGCGGACACTACAGAGGACGGTCTCGGGCCTAACCACGATTGGAGCCGCACGGCGCGGACGAATTCGGGCTAATCTACATTACGACCAACCGGACGGTGTGCAATGGAATGCCAGTGAACGTCTCTTTCGGGCTCATGCATCGGGATAGAGCGGGTGATGTATACCGCATCGGCTTTTGCTCATGCCAATGTGAGGCGGTTCGCCACCGAGAAATTTCCTGGTAACATAAGAGCGTTGGGCTCCGGGTTCTCTGTCAGAATTCTGCATGAAATCTGCCGGAAAATACCGATACAGGACCGCGATCTGCGTTATATCCGGGATTATTGATGAACTGGTAGTCGAATGTCAGTGTCGCCCACTTGTTGAGGCTGTAGGCGTAGTACGCTTCGAGAATTTTCTCTCGTCGGTAATTGAGTTGCCCGTCACCGATCAGAATACCGAGACCGCCGGCCGCGAAATAAGCGCGCGCTTCTCCCGAAAGACCTTCGATCACGCCGGCGACACCAATTTTATCGTTTGGTCTTCCCCATGACGTTCCGGTCAGAACTCCGCCGAAGGAGAGGCTCTCGCTGCAGTCGGTCCAACCGACGATCTCGGTCAGTCCTGGACTCCACGTGGCCCGCGAAAACACCCCGAAGTCGGATGAAATAGCTTGCTCGATGTTGGCGACCACACCGTAGTTTGTCCTTACACGGCGCGTCAATGTAATGTCCGGATAATTCGGGCTTGTTAGAGGAAGTGCAAGCGCGTCGGTATATCCGCCCATGGTGCCGTGATTGAGCCAGCCAAAGAAACGCACCTTGCCGGGCTGCGCAAACAGCTGATATCGCAGCTCCAGTTCGGCAGTGTATTGGCCGCGGTCCGGAATGTGGGTGTCGAAGTTATTGGCGTTGGAGGTGGTCGGAAGCAGGAAATAGCCGGTGCGGAATGCCCAGTTCTTTTGGTTGAAGTCGACGAAAGCGCCCCATGTCCAACTCAGCTTGTCCATGGTCCAGTCGTATGAGCCGCCGCCATAAATGTTCCAGTTGAGGAAAGTCGTCCGCGGATCGTTGGCGTACACGTTGCCATTGAAGGCGTCGGGAACGGCGAATTTTCCAGCAGTGACCGTAATACGGGAAATGTCCACCTTGCCGGCGAGTTGGTTGGGGCCGTCGTTGATCGTCTCCTGCTCGCCGCCTAGCCCGAAAGTCTGTCGCACGAAAGCGCGCGCGACATTCAAGCGTGGCGAAGGGAAGTTCGATTTTTGTGCCTCGCCATTGGTGAATCCTGCGATGCCATTGACGTCGCTGAGGCCAAATCCCTGCATCAATTCCGGATTGATGTAGAATTCAGCGCCCTCCCAAAGGCGCGCGCCGACAAATGCCGTCGCGCTCTGAGTATTTTGAAACTGCCTGGACCCGGCAAGGCTTTGCGGTCCTTGATAAGGAGAGTTGAAGCTCGGGTAGCCCTGTCCAATGAGTGTGTATTGCCCGTGGATGTTCCAGTTGGCGGGTTCGATCAGCGGCTGACCGCGGTAGATGTACGGCAGAGCATTGGCTTCCGTACGTCCCAGATGCCAGTTCAATCCCAGCCGCAATGTGTGGGTTTGGAACGTGGTTTCCGAACGCACGCCGGATGGCATGGTGGCGCCGGCTCTTCCGAAACTATCGTAGAGGTACTCGAGCCGAGCACTCCAGTCTGGCGCAATCGCAACTTCTGCGCCGGCACCCAGCACCCAGCCAGCGCGTGTGCGAAGAACCTTGTCTTCGTCACCGGTGAGATCGTCAGTCTCGGTGAAACGGGCACCTGACCAGGCAAAACCGCCTGTTCCGTAGACCAGCCAATTGTCGAAGGCGTAACCGACGCGGCCGCGCAACCTTCCAACATAGTCGATCTTTTCGGCAAGGAGTCCTTGCGCCGTGTACCTTGACCGCACCACATCATCGGCGCTCAAGAAGTTCGGAAACGAAAGATCGCCTTCGACACCGAGGAGCAAGCCTGATGGGAGCACTCGGTTGTAACCAATCTGTACGCCACCGAACATGGCGCCCAGTGCTTTACCCGTGGGCAATGGGCCCGTCACGCGATCACTCGCGGCTCCGCCAGCGTAGCCAGTATGTCCCCCGACATAAAACCCGGTCCAATTAACAAACGGAACGGGGGCCGCCCAATTCTTTCCCGGCTGCCTTCGGAATTCATCGGCCCCGGCGACGGACCATAACGCTGGTAAAATCACATGCACCCCCAACACGATGCGCGACATCCGCCAAGCTCGAATCCCCATCGTAGCCCCAATGCAACTGCAAATCACTCGCAACTAGATGGCACAGTCCGCAGCATCTTGCAAGTTGTTGCGAATTATTCTCATTAGGTAAAATCCACCCGAGAAAGCAAAGAGGCACAATGAGGTTCGGCTGGCCAGCGCTGTTGTTGAGTTTTGTGGCGATTCTCCCCGCGGATCTTGCGAATGCGCGCGCTACGGGCAGGGCCACACCGCTCTTGCCCTCTTACGTTTCAACTGGCAACGCGGGCTGCAAACCAACGCCCCGTGACCCCACTTCCAGGCGGCATCTGAATTGCCCACCCGCACAGCGGCGAGCGAAATGACCCGCCGGGATTGCGACAATCGATGCCGGGAAAATCCACGCACAAATGCGACCAGCTATTAGGCAACAATAGGCCACAGGCTCGCAAAAAAGCCGACGAGCGCCGCTCGACTGTTCCTAACTGTCACATAACCCTTGTAAAACGGCGCGCTCACTGGGAACTATTTGCTCCATGGCGATCCGGCTGTGTCTTGCACCGCTAGCGTGGTTCTGCGCGCTCACGCCCGCATTAGCGCAGTCCGTGGCCGATTTGCCGCCGAAGCCGTCGATCGAATCGAGCCTTCCCAATGACAGTGACCTGGTCCGTACGCGCAGCTGGCTTAAGGACCACGGCGTGGTGTTTGGCGTAATTCTCACCGAAGATCTTTTGGCGAATCTGCGCGGCGGCATCAAACGGGGCGCGATACTCTCTGGGAAGCTTGAAACCATCGTCGGTGTCGACCTGGAGAAATTGGCCGGCATGCGCGGCTTGACTGCTTATGCCAACATTCTCCAGGTTCATGGAAGTCGCGGTCCTGACCGAGAACTCATCAACAATCTAAATACCGTTTCGAATATCGAAGCCATTCCCACGACGCGTCTGTCGGAGGTCTGGCTTGAGCAATCCTTCTGGGACGGACGGGCCTCGTTGCGAGCAGGCCAACTCGTGGTCGACACCGAATTCTTGTTCAGCCAGTATTTCTCGTTTTTCAATTCGAGTGATTGGCCGACAAATCCTTCGGTAAACATCCCGAGCGGCGGTGCCGCCTATCCGCTATCGACGCCTGGCTTGCGATTGAAGGTCGAGCCGAAACCGGGGCTCACCTTTCTGGTGTCCCTACTCAATGGCGATCCCGCCGGTCCGGGCACCACCGATCCGGAACTGCGCAATCGCTACGGGCTCAACTTTCGCGTAAACGACCCGCCGTTCCTCATCGCCGAAACACAGTACGCTTACAATCAGGGCCGGGCTGATAAGGGCCTCGCTGGCGGAATTCGGTTAGGCGGGTGGCACCATTTTGGAAGTTTCGACGATCAGCGCTTTGATGCATCGGCCTCTCGCTGGCGAGCCCCTCCAGCA
>DATFOT010000150.1:0-3070 GCA_035265265.1 Aestuariivirgaceae bacterium
CCAGATGCGCGCGCAGCGCCTGCCGGTCGTCGGGCGCGAACCCGAGGCGGAAGGCCTGCTGCAGGTTTGCCGGCACGCCGCGGTCGGCGAGATAGCCGCGCGCCCTCGCCCCGCGCGCCGCCTGCAGCTGCGCCTCGAAGAACCGGGCCGCCATTTCCATGATGTCATAGAGGCTGGCTCGCCGCGCTTCCCGCGCCTCCTCCCCCGGCGTCTGCTGCGGAAGGGCGAGGCCCGCTTCCTGCGCCAGCCGCTCCACCGCTTCGGGGAAGCTCAACCCCTCCTTCTCCAACAGAAAGGTGAAGATGTCGCCGGACTGCTTGCAGCCGAAGCAATGGTAACGCCCCTTCCGGTCATCGGCATGGAAGGATGGTGTTTTCTCCACATGGAACGGGCAGCATGCCCAGAAATCACCGCGCTGCGGCGATGTCTTGCGCCGGTCCCACTGCACGCGCTTGCCGATGACCGATGAAATCGGCACCCGGCTTCTGATCTCGTCCAGAAATGATGGTGATACTCTCATGCTGCCTGGAGGGCACTGAACCATTGCCCCGCCCCTGCGGCGAGACCCTTGGTCGACTTTTGCCCGTTATCCACAGTACCAGATCGAGAACAAAACCGGAACATCAAAGGTTCCGGGGTGCGGATGCTTCACCAGTCTTGCAAACGCGAAGCATTCGCAATAATCTCCCCCGAATCGGTCACCTGAACCTGCAGCAGCTCATCATGAAATTCTCCCGCCGTTCCATCTTAACCAGCCTCGCCGCCGCCGGCGCAGCCTCCGGGGCTATGCCGCTCACGGCACGCGCCGAAACCCCGGCCCATGCCCATGGGGCCTTCGGTTCCGGCCAGCATGACGGCGCCAATCTGGTGATGGGTACCGTCGACCACGCCCGCAATGATTTCGACCCTTCGAAGATCCTCACCGATTTCGATACCGGCACCCTCGTCACCGATCCCGACGGCCGCATCATTCGCGAATGGGAGATCGTCGCCGTCGACAAGGAGGTGGAGATCGCTCCGGGCGTCATGTTCCCGGCATGGACCTTCGCCGGCCGCATCCCCGGGCCGACCTTGCGCTGCAAGGAGGGCGAACGTCTCCGCATACGTTTCCAGAACGGCAGCACCCATCCCCATTCCATGCATTTCCACGGCATCCATTCCTGGCGGATGGACGGCGTGCCGGGCGCCGGCCTCGTCCAGCCGGGCGAGGTCTTCGAATATGAGTTCGACGCCTATCCCTTCGGCTGCCACCTCTATCACTGCCACGCCCTGCCGCTGAAACGGCACATCCACAAGGGCATGTACGGCACCTTCATCATCGACCCCGATCCCGCCCGCCATCCAGAATCCGCCGACATCGCCAGGAGCCGTCTTATCGGCACGCCTGAGAACGCCCGCTGGCAGGAGTTCGTGATGATGATGAACGGCTTCGATACCAACTTCGATGAGGAGAACGAGATCTATGCGGTCAACTCGATCCCCTTCGCCTATGTGGAAAAGCCCATCCTCGTCGAGCGCTCCCGGCCCGTTCGCGTCTATCTCGTCAACATGACCGAATTCGACCCCATCAACTCCTTTCACCTCCATGCCAATTTCTTCGATTATTTCGATCACGGAACGAATCTCGCGCCCAATCTCAGGACCGTCGACACGGTGATGCTCTGCCAGGGCCAGCGCGGCATTCTCGAATTCTCCTATGTCGGCCACGAGCCCGGCCTCTACATGTTCCACGCCCACCAGTCGGAATTCGCCGAGCTCGGCTGGATGAGCCATTTCAATGTCGCGGACCGCGTCGTCGGCCAGGCGGGATAACCGATGAGCCGGCGCCCCCTCCTCTGGCTGATCCTGCCGCTCATCGTCCTCGCCGGCCTGGTGGCGATCCTGCTGCTGACCCGCCCCCTCGACGAGCTCACATCCTCGGCCCCGCCGGTTGAACAGCTCAGTGTCGAATCGACCCGTCTCACGCCCGGGCTGATCAGCCTCGGCATAAGGGCCGATGGTTCCCAGCCGCTTCTTATTGCCCAGCTGCAGGTGGACGGCGCCTATAGGCAATTCTCCATGGAGCCGTCCGGTCCGATCAGGCGGCTCGGCACCGCGCGCATCGATATTCCCTATCCCTGGGTCAGGGGTGAGGCTCATCACATTGCAATCGTCACCAGCACGGGTGTCGTTTTCGAACATGAGATCGCTGTCGCCGAGCCGACACCGAGCTATGCGGTGCCGGCCCTGGCGATGCTTGCCGTCGTCGGCCTTCTTCTCGGCGTCGCGCCCGTGGCAACGGGACTCCTCGCCTTTCCCGCGCTGCGGCGCCTGCCGCCCAAATGGATTCGCTTCGTTTTGGCGCTCACGGTGGGGCTCCTCCTCTATCTGCTGATCGACACCTTGAGCGAAGGCCTCGAAGCCGCGGAAGGAGCGATTGACAGGTTCCGCGCCGGCACCGCGGTATGGGTCGCCGCTCTCGTCGCCTGCGCGCTGCTTCTCGCCGCCGGCCGCAGGGATGGTGCCGCACCGGAAGGTCTCAAGCTGTCCACCTTCATGGCGCTGGGCATCGGCCTCCATAATCTCGGCGAAGGCTTGGCGGTCGGTGCCGCCATAGCTGCCGGCGAGGCGGCACTTGCCACCTTTCTCGTGGTCGGTTTCACCATTCACAATGTCAGCGAAGGATTCGGCATCGCGACACCGCTGGTCGAACATCAGCCGACCTTCACGACCTTCGCCGGTCTCGCCGCTCTCGCCGGCCTGCCCGCCGTCATCGGTGTCTGGCTCGGCGCGCAAGCGGTGAGCCCGCTCTGGACCGCCGTCGCCTTCGGCATCGGCGCCGGCGCCATCCTGCAGGTCATCATCGAGATGACGGCTCTCATCGCCAGGCGCGACGGCCAGCGCGCGCTGGCGACACCGCACTCCATGGGCGGCATCATCGCCGGCCTTGCCGTGATGTATCTGACCGCGCTTCTGGTTTAGCCCAGGAGCGACTTCACCACCGGTCCCGCCTTGGCGAAATCCATGCGGCCCGCGAAGCGCTGCTTCAGCACGCCCATGACCTTGCCCATGTCCTTCATGCCCTGCGCTC
>DATFOT010000151.1:0-2778 GCA_035265265.1 Aestuariivirgaceae bacterium
TCCAGGAAGTCGATGAAAGCGTAGGCGGCATCCTTGTTCGGGGCGTCCTTCGGAACGGCGAAGAAATCCGTCCAGATTTCGCCCCCTTCCTTGGCGATCACATATTTGATTTCCGGGATATCGCGCGACATCTGCGCGGCATCGCCCGTCCAGCACACGGCCAGCGCGGCATCACCGTTGCGCATTGCCGGCTGGTAGTCTGAGGTGATCGCAAACAGGTGAGGCTTCACCGCTATCAGCAGCTTCTCCGCATCGGCCAGCTCCTTGGCATCCACCGAGTTGAAGGAGTAGCCGTAATATTTCAGGGCGTTTCCGATGGTGGTCAGCTGATAATCATGCACCGTCACCTTGCCGCTGTAATCCGTCTGGGCGAGATCCCAGAACTGCTTCCAGCTGGTCATGTCCTGCTTGACGTTCTTGGTGTTCACGGCATAACCCGTGGTCCCCCAGTCCTTCGGCACCGCATAGACCTTGCCGTCCACCGTGCCTTCGCCGGTGAAACGTGCATCATTTGCCTTGGGATCGAAATTCGGCAGCTTCGACAGATCTAGAGGATCGATCAGACCGAGTTTGACATAGGTCGAAATCGTATAATTGGTTGGAACGAATACATCCCAGCCCGTACCGCCGGCCTGCAGCTTCGCCAGCATTTCTTCGTTCGAGCCGAAGATCGTTTGGTTGATCGGAACCCCGGTATCCTTGGTGAATTGCTCGAGATTGGCCGCGTTGTGATAATTGGGCCAGGTGCATAGCGACAGCGTTCCTGAAATTGCCGCGCGCGCCTGTCTTGGCTTGAGGCCCGGCATCGCTGTTGCCAGAACGGCGGTCGCCGCCCCCAGCCCCGTCACGCCCAGAAAATGCCGGCGGCTGACCGAGCCTTTCTTGAGTCTGTGAAGCTCCTCCATCAGCCTTGCGGCCGAGATCGGTTGTCCATCCTTGTAGTTCTTGCTCATTTCACTCTCCCTTACATCCTTAAACTTGCTAATTATCTGCCAGCACGAGGGCCGCGCTGTCGTTCCAGCCCACGACCACGTCGTCCCCCGGCGCAAACCCGCCGCTGCCTCTTTCTTCTTTTTTAGGAGCCAGCACGAGAATTTCCCCGAACCCGGTCGCGTCCACCAGGTATTCGGTATGCTCGCCCAAGAATATCCTGTTCTTGATTTTCGCTTTCACCTCGATCTGGCTTGCCTTGCTGCTGCCGTTTGCGGCGATGGAGATCAGCTCGGGCCTGATCATGAGTGCTGCCGTGTCGCCGGGCGCCATGACGCACGCCGTCGCCGACAATCTGCCCGCCAGCATTCGATTGTTGGCGACCTTGAATTCTATCCTCTGCCCGTCGCGCTTTGTCACCCGGCCGGGCAGGAAATTCGATCGGCCGACGAAATCGGCGACATAGCGGTTCACCGGCTCGTCATAGAGAGCTTGCGGCGATCCCGATTGCACAATACGGCCTTCCCGCATGATGCAGACCATGTCGCTCATCGACAGCGCCTCTTCCTGGTCATGGGTAACCAGCACAAAGGTGATCCCTAAAGTGTCCTGAAGGTTTTGTAGCTCGATCTGCATGTCGCGGCGAAGCTTTCGGTCGAGCGCGGCCAGCGGCTCGTCCAGCAGCAGCACCTTCGGCCGATTGATGAGGGCCCTGGCGAGTGCCACGCGTTGCTGCTGTCCGCCTGAAAGCTCCCAGATGCGCCGGTCGCCGAATCCGATCAGCCTGACCAGTTCTAGCGCGCCGGAAACCTGCTTCTCCAGCTCGCGCTTTCCCGGTTTGGGCTTCAGCTGTCGCAGACCGAACGCAACATTGTCGAAAACGGTGAGATGGGGAAACAGCGCATAGTTCTGGAACACCATATTGACCGGCCGGCGATAGGCAGGCACGCCAACGACCGAGCGGCCGGATATCTCCACCTCTCCCGCGGTTGGCTGTTCGAAGCCTGCCATGATCCGGAGCGAGGTGGTCTTGCCGCAGCCCGACGGCCCGAGAAGCGAAACGAAGGCCCCCTTGGGAATGCCGAGGTTTACCCGGTCAACCGCCAGCACCTCGCCATAGCTCTTCGAAACGCCCCGGAATTCGATGTCTATTTCAGTCATTGCAAAGCCGACACACGCATGAAGCGGCGCATCATGAAGGGAGCGAAGATGATAGCAAGTGCTGCCAGCAGGAAAGCAAGTGAAATGGGATGGGTTATCAAGACCGAGAAATCCCCCTGGCTGATCGTCAGCGCACGCCTCAGTTGCTGTTCCGCCAGCGGCCCGAGAATGAGCCCGATGATACAGGGAGCCACTGGAAATCCGAAATGGCGCATCAGGAACCCAATCCCTCCGAGAATCAGCAGGAGGTAGATATCGAAGGTCGAATAATTGAGGCTGTAGACGCCCAGCGTCGAGAACACGAGGATTCCACCATAGAGCAGCGGCGCCGGAATCGACAGAAGCCGCACCCAAACCCCGACCAGCGGCAGGTTGAGCACCAGCAGCATCGCATTGCCGATATAGAGGCTGGCAATCAGTCCCCAGACCAATTCACTTTGCCCTGTGAACAGCAGCGGTCCCGGATGCAGTCCATACTGCTGAAAGGCCGCGAGCATGATGGCCGCGGTAGCCGATGTCGGCAGGCCGAGGGTGAGGAGCGGCACCAGCGTGCCCGCCGCAGACGCGTTATTGGCCGCCTCGGGTCCGGCGACGCCCTCGATCGCGCCCTGGCCGAACTCCTCCGGGTGTTTGGTGAGCCGCCGCTCGGTCGCGTAGGACAGGAAGGTCGGCACCTCGGCCCCGCCG
>DATFOT010000152.1:0-10283 GCA_035265265.1 Aestuariivirgaceae bacterium
GCCCGATGCTCTCGATGCCGGACTGCTCGCAGCTGCACAATCGGTCGAACACTATGAGATTTCGCGCTATGGCACGCTCGTCGCCTGGGGCGAAGAGCTCGGTATGAGCGAAGCCGTTGCTCTGCTTCGCGAGACCCTTCAGGAAGAGAAGAACGCCGACCGGCTGCGTTCGCAGCTGGCGGAAGGCAAGCTCAACCGCGAAGCGGCTTGAGTGCGAGGCGGCCCAAACTCGAACGAGAAATGGGCTTTTTCGGCACTGCGGCCGACCTTGGGAAAATTGAAAAAACCGCGAGGCAATCCCATATCAGGAAAATGATTGCCCTCGGGGCGGCGACGTCACCGGTCCATAACGGAGGGTGAGGAGCATGAACGCGACGCAGAACAGACTTAGGCTGTCGGACATTGAATTTGCCCGCTTAGGCGGGGGACATCTGGCCTATATCCGAGAAATCGACGCTGAGAAAGCTTCAGTATTGCTGGGCGAAACCCCGGCGGGAGCCACCGGCCAGCTGTTCTGCCTCTACGGCGCCGATGGCACGCCCATCGCAATTTCCATCAGCAAACAGGCCGCCATGGCAAATGCCATTGCCAATGAGCTGCTCCCCATGACCGTGCACTGACGCTATTCAGGCCGCATGCGGCGTGCTGGCCGCCGGCTCCGTTAGGATTGCATAAAGCCCTGCCGCGTCCTCGGTGCCTCTGAGCTTGTTGACGATCTGCGCATCGCGGAATACCCGCGATACCCTGGCAAGAGCCATCAAGTGATCACCCCCGGCACCCTCTGGCGACAGCAGCAGAAAAACCAGGTCCACCGGCTGCTCATCATCCGACTCAAAATCGATGGGGGCGACCAGCCTGGCAAAGAAACCATGGATGCGGTCGAGCCCTGCGAACTTCTCGTGCGGAATAGCCGTGCCTTGCAGTCCTGTCGACAATAGGCGCTCCCGCTGTAGCACCTTCTCGAAAATGGCACGCGCATCGATCCCAGTGCGTTTCGCCGCGTGATGCGCGAGCTCCTGCAAAAGCTGTTTCTTGTTGGCCGCCTTGAGCGCCGGCAAGACATTCTTGGTCTGGATAATCTCGGAGAGTTGCATGGTCAATTCGTCCATCGCTTGACAACAGCCGCGCCACGCGGCGCATACCTTCAGCCTGCGTTTTTGTCGCCGGCTGCAAGATCGATCCAGCCTATGTTGCCGTCGTCTCGCCGGTAGATCAGGCCGAGCGAGCCGCTCTTGGAGTCGCGAAACAACAGAAACGCCGAGTTCGAAATATCGAATTGCATGGCCGCTTCCCCTGCGCTGAGTTCCGGCACCTGGTGCAGCGCCTCTGCGACAATTACCGGATTTAGGTCGCTCGGTTCCTCTTCATCCCGTTCATGTGTTGCCGCCTGGATGATGAGGCTCTTTATTTCCGACGAGCGAGCCGGTTTGCCGCGATGGTTATGATGGTTCCGGAGGCGCTGCTTATAGCGCCTGAGCCGTTTTTCCAGATGGCCGGCTGCGACGTCGAAGGCCATCCTGGCATCTCCTTCCACGCCATGGGCCTGCAGCACGATGCCCGTTGCGAGATGCAAAGTGCAGTCGCTGCGGAATTGCGACCGCTGTTTCTCAACTATGACACGCGCGCGCACCGTGCCGTCGAAGTAGCGCGCCACATCGCCGCTGAGCCGGTCTTCTACATGCTGTCGCAAGGCATCCCCAACCGAAATGTTCTTGCCCGTTACCTGAATCTGCATGATCTCGAATCAACTTGATTCCGCGCCCGCTCCGCCGCGGCTTCACTTCTCAACTTTGGAACAATTGACTTTCTGCGACCTATGAAGATCGGGCGATCCGCATGGTGCTGGTTGCCGTTCAACGGGCGCGGACCCTAGTGAGGGGGGTAGGGGAAGTCAATCGAATTATGCCCGGCTTCCTGGTGCCGCTGGAAAGCTCTCTAGCCGCGGAGCTGCTTCTCGCGACGTCGCCGCACCGACGACGGAATGCCCATGGTTTCCCGGTATTTGGCCACGGTGCGCCGCGCGATCTCGATTCCTGCTTCCTTCAGCACCGCCACGATCACGTCATCGGAGAGCACCTGCTTTTCCCGAACGATCATTTCCTTGATTTTGTGCCGGACCGATTCTGCTGAATGGGGATCGTCTCCATGAGCGGTCGCGCCGATCGCCGTGGTGAAGAAATATTTCAACTCGAAGATACCCCGAGGTGTGGCCATGAACTTGTTGGACGTCACTCGGCTCACCGTCGATTCATGCATCCCGATGGCCTCGGCGACCGTCCTCAGGGTGAGGGGCCGCATCGCCTTCACGCCATGAACGAGAAAGCCGTCCTGCTGGCGCACAATTTCCTGTGCAACCTTGAGAATGGTCCGGGCGCGCTGGTCGAGACTTTTAACCAGCCACTGCGCCGTGGTAAGGCATTCGCTCAGATAGAGCTTGTCTTGCTCCCGCGCACCAGTACGGCTCACCGTGGCGTAATATTGTTTATTGACCAGCACTCGCGGCAGCGTATCGCTGTTTAGTTCGACAAGCCAGCTTCCATCCGGCGCCTCCTTCACGCTCACGTCCGGTATGACTGCTTGCACAACAAGCTGGCCGAACGCCGCCCCCGGTTTTGGATTGAGGCGGGTGACTTCCGCTGCCATGTCTTTGATGTCGTCCGCGCTTACCCCGCACAGGCGCTGCAGCGCCGCATAGTTCCGCCGTGCCAAAAGCTCGAGATTTTCGATAAAGCAGGCCATGGCAGGGTCGAGCCGCCCCGCTTCCTTGAGTTGCAGCTCTAGGCACTCCTTGAGATTGCGCGCGAACACCCCTGGGGGATCGAAGCCCTGCAGAACATTGAGCACTCGCTCAGCCTGTGCGAGCGGTGCGCCAAGTCCCTCCGCTATGTCGGAGAGCTCCTGGGTGAGATACCCCGCTTCATCCACCGTCCCGATGAGATAGGCACCGATCAGCCGGTCGTCCGGCTTGTCGAGGGTCAGATTGAGCTGCTCGGTGAGATGCTCTTGCAGGGTTGCCTCGCGCGAAAGGCTGCTGTCGAAATCGAAATCATCCGTGCTGGAGAAGGAGCCCCCCTGGCGCGATCCGAGGCTGGTCCAGCCGGAATCGCTTTGCCCAGGGACCAGCTTCTCTTCGCTGCGTTGCCCGCCAGTGCTCTCGAACTGCTGCTGGCTTTCCTCCCCGTGCCTTCCGAAGTTTTCCGACGCTTCTGCCGCTTTTTGCTGCGGGCTTTCTGTCTCGCTTGATGGCGGTTGCTGCTCCCCGCTCTCCTCCCGTTCGAGAAGCGGATTGCGCTCAAGCTCCGCATCGACGAATGCCTGGAGCTCGAAACTCGACATCTGCAGGAGCTTGATCGCCTGCTGCAGCTGCGGCGTCATCACCAGCCCCTGTGACTGCCGCAATTCGAGTTTCGGGATCATCGCCATGGCTGATCGTCAGCAGACCTGCAATTCTCGCATGCGTCCGGCATTGGGCGCTATGACACTAAAGACTGAATTCTTCGCCCAGATAGAGCCGCCGGACTTCGGGATTTTCAACGATCTCCTGCGGATTGCCTTCCATCAGTACCCGGCCTTCATGAATGATGAGCGCGCGGTCGACGAGCTCGAGGGTTTCGCGCACGTTGTGATCCGTAATAAGCACCCCGATACCCCGAGAGGTGAGCTGTCGAACCAGCTGGCGTATATCGACGATTGCAATTGGATCAATCCCTGCGAAGGGCTCGTCGAGGAGCAGAAAATCGGGCTCTGCCGCGAGCGATCGCGCGATTTCAACGCGCCGGCGTTCGCCGCCAGATAGCGCCACAGCTGGCGAATTCCTAAGGTGGGTAAGTGAAAACTCATGCAACAGACCACGCAACTTACGTTCGCGCTGTGCTCTGTCGCTTTCCGTCAGCTCCAGAACCGCGCGCAGATTCTCATCGACCGTGAGCCCTCTGAAAATCGAGGCCTCTTGGGGGAGATAGCCGATCCCATGCCTCGCCCGCTGATACATGGGCAGGCGAGTCATGTCTTCCCCGTTGAGCGTGATCGTTCCCATATCGGCAGCGAGCAGCCCCGTGATCATGTAGAACACGGTTGTCTTTCCCGCGCCGTTGGGGCCGAGCAATCCCACGGCTTCTCCGCGGCTGACCTGCAGGCTCACCCCCCGTACCACCGGACGGCCCTTGAAGCTCTTGCCCAGATTGAAGGCCACGAGCCCGTCCGGTCCCCGAGAGTCATCCGCGTGTCCGCGCAGTTTCACCGGCCTCTTCAGCTGGCTTTTCGCACGGCTCGCGGCTCTCGGTGCCTTGACGCTGGTATAGGTTTTGTCCAAGCCAAACCGCTCCGGCTATTACCGCTCAATTGAATTAAAAATGCGTGAAGCGGCCGCCATCAGTTGCTTGAACTCTTCGGCACGAAACTGCCTTTCACCCGCCCGCCCGTCATCGAACTTGTCTTGGCCTTGAGATCGGCGATGAGCTTGAACCCCTTTACGACCGTATCGCCCTCCTTCACCACCACATTGCCGGTCACGGTCAGAAGATTCCCCGCGACATCGAGAATTGCCCGATCCCCCGTGATCACCTGCCGCGCCGTGGTGATTTGCACATTGCCCTTGGCGTCGATGATCGTCACGTCTGACCGCTTCGAACCGTCGCCCTGGACCACCTCGGCGTAATTCACCACCATTAAATCGCTGTTCAACTTGGTACCGGTTCGCACCGCGCTCACATTGCCGGTGAATACCGCTTTCTTCTCTGCCTCCAGCACCTCCATGCTGTCCGCCTCGACCTCGACGTTTTGCTGGCCCTTGACTGCCCCGGCGATTGCCACCGTATCCACGGTCTGCGATATGGCTTCGCCGCAGCCGGCCATGGCAAAGGCAAGGAAAATAGAGCCCGGCAGGCCGAATTCTCTCAACCACGCCCATCTTGTCATTCCGGTGATCCTTTGCTCGATTCTGCCCCGAATCTTGCCTTCACCCTATTGAAGAACAGAATACGGGCCCCGTCATCTTCGATTTCCATGCCGTTTGCCTGGATGACACCGCGGGGATGGACCACTTTGACGGGTACTTCGCTTCGCAGCCGGTGCCGGTCGATATCCACCCGCGCCTCCGCCATCCTTGCATCGAAACCGCCTGTCGAGCTGATCCTGACATCGCCCTTAAGATCGATGGTCTTGCTGTTGGCATCGTAAACGGCGGCATTGGATTTGATCGCGATCTGCTGGCCGGACTTGTGCCTGACCTCCGCATCGACCGATTGCAGCCTCACCTTGCTTGCGTCATTCTCATCCTGCACGGCATTGCGCGCACTGATCGAAAACGGCTGGTCGCTCCTGTCGAAGCCGGTAAAGCGTGAATCAGTGACGGTAATTTCCTCGTTCGGTGCCGCTGGCGAAGTGTTTCCGACGGCTTCACCGCCGGCAGCCGGCAAGGGCTTCGGCACGAGTGAGCTGAATGTTCCCGCCTGATAGGCGAGAAGTCCCATCATGGCGAGTGCAATGGCACTGAACAGCCATCCGAGGACACGGGTGAGTCTTAGATTTGAAACGCCGCGGTTCCGGCGTTCAATGTGCGAATACATCCTCTTCCGTCCAACCGGCGAGATCGAGCCTTACCCTGACCGGGACAAATTCGAAACAGGCTTTCGCCAGATCCACTCGTCCTTCTCGCTGCAGCATTTGGTCGAATCGCGCCTTGATCTCGTGAAGATATATCACGTCTAGCGCCGCATATTGCTTTTGCGCATCCGAGAGGATCGGTGCTCCCCAATCCGAGCTCTGTTGTTGCTTGGAGAGATCGATGCCCAGCATTTCCTTGACAATGTCCTTGAGCCCATGCTTGTCGGTATAAGTCCGCGACAGCTTGGAAGCGATCTTCGTGCAATAGAGCGAGTTCTCATCGGCATCCAAATAGTGCTTCAGCATGGCTACGTCGAAGCGGGCATAATGGAATACCTTTAGCGTGTTTCGGTCCTCGAGCATCGCCTTGAGCCGCGGCGCTTGGAACGTGGTCCTGTCGATCTGCACCAGATGGGCGTTGCCGTCGCCGGCGGAGAGCTGAACGAGGCACAGTTGGTCGCGGCGCGGATGGAGGCCCATGGCCTCCGTGTCGATGGCCACCACCGGCCCTAGCTCGACATGGGTTGGAAGATCAGCCTTGTGGACCTTGATTGTCATGCTGACCCCTTGAGTGCGCCGTCCGCGCTATCTTTATGGTGCCCAGAAGAGGACTCGAACCTCCACGCCTCTCGGCGCTAGTACCTGAAACTAGTGCGTCTACCAATTCCGCCATCTGGGCATGGGCGGTTGTTTATGACCCGCTATTTGCAATGTCAACTAAAGCGCTGGGGCTCACTCCTGCAAGGGGCTATGCAATGCCTCCACCCAGGGCTAAATAGCCCCGCATGACCTCACGAGAGAGGCGCCGCAATGGCACCTGCCGTCAACGATAATTCCCACAAGCTCGTCACCGTTATTGGCGGCTCGGGCTTCCTAGGGCGCCACATCGTGCGCGCGCTGGCCAAGGATGGCTATCGTATCCGCGTGGCCGTGCGGCGTCCCGACCTCGCGGGCCACGTCCAGCCCTTGGGCAGGGTAGGCCAGATCGTGCCCGTGCAGGCCAATGTGCGCTACCCCGATTCCATCGATGCGGCCTGCGCCAGTGCCTATGCGGTGATCAACCTCGTCGGCATTCTCCATCCCGGCGGGTCGCAGACCTTCGACTCTGTCCATGCCCAGGGCGCCGAGGCCGCAGCCCATGCCGCTTTGCGTGCGGGGGCCGCCATCTTTATTCAGATGTCCGCTCTTGGCGCCGATCCAGGCAGTCCTTCCGCCTATGCCCGCACCAAGGCCGAGGGCGAGGTTCGCGCGCGCAGCACCTTTCCTGGCACCATTGTCATTCGTCCTTCGATCGTCTTCGGTCCCGAGGACGCTTTTTTCAATCGCTTCGCCGCAATGGCCAGGATTTCTCCCGTCCTGCCGCTCATCGGTGGCGGCCGCACCCGCTATCAGCCGGTGTTCGTTGGTGATGTCGCCGAAGCAATCGCAAAGCTTCTCGATCGCGGCCTGGCCGATAGCCGCGTTTATGAGTTCGGTGGTCCTGAGATCTACAGCTTCCGTGATCTCATGCGCTTCACCTTGCGCACGGTCATGCGCCGCCGTCTTCTCTTGCCCGTGCCCTTCGGAATAGCGGGCATCATGGCTTCCATTCTTCAGCTTTTCCCAGGGTCCTTGCT
Source organism: Aestuariivirgaceae bacterium (assembly GCA_035265265.1). GTDB lineage: Bacteria > Pseudomonadota > Alphaproteobacteria > Rhizobiales > Aestuariivirgaceae > DATBLQ01. Next base: position 7,221 of record DATFOT010000152.1, read on the forward strand.
CACCCAGGATCAGGTGCTGCTTTTACAGCGTGATAATGTCGTGAGCGACCAGGCGGCAAATGAGGGCCGCACCTTGAAAGGCTTGGGGCTCGTGCCGCGCGACATCGAGGCCATCGTACCTTCTTACCTCTACCGATATCGCCGTGCCGGCCAGTTCACCGAGATCGAGCGCCGCCTCGAAAATCTTCTTTCGCGCGGCATAGACACGCTTCGTGGCCGCGACCGCACACCTTAGGCGAAAATCAGGCCGGCATTGATGAGCAGCAGGATAACCACGCCGAGCACAATCCTGTACACCACGAACGGCAAAAGGCTGAACCGCTTGACCGCCGCCATCAGAAACGCAATCGCGGCGAGCGCGAAGAAAAAGGTGAGCGCGCCTGTGAGCACGGCATCACCGGTGATCGGCTCGCCTGCCTCAATGGCTTCCCCGAGAACGAGAACGCCCGCACCGACCATCGCCGGAATACCGAGCAGGAAAGAAAATCGCGCAGCTTCGGGCCGTGTGAACCCCAGAGCGCGTGCCGCGGTAATGGTGATGCCTGATCGGCTCGTGCCCGGGATCAGGGCCAGCGCCTGAGCCACGCCAATGATAAGTGCCGGGCTGATCCTCATATCTTCCATGCGCCATTTCGACGGTCCGAGCCAGTCCGCCGCCAGCATCAAGAGGCCGAAAACAATTGCGTTCCACGCAATAATCTGGGGGCCGCGGATGGTATCGAGAAACCCTGTCTTTCTAAGGATCAGGCCGAAGGCGATGGCTGGAACGGTGCCGATGGCGATCAGCAGCACCAGCCGGCCGGCATCGGTGACCCGGCCTTTAAACAATTCGATCCCGCCGCGCGCCAACATCAGCACGTCTCGCCAGAAATACACCAATATGGCTATGAGCGAACCCATATGGACCATCACATCTGTCAAAAGCCCTTGGTCGGCCCATCCGGTGAAAACCGGCACGAGGATGAGATGGCCCGAAGAAGAAATCGGCAGAAACTCCGTGATGCCCTGGATGATGGCGAGGACCACTATTTGCTCGATGGGCATCGGGCCGTCTCTTCTGCTGCAGGGAGGCGAATCGCTGGGCCGAATAGAACCGCAGTTCTATATCCGCTCGCCGGGCGTCTGCAAACCTGCACCGCTCCGATTGCAGCGCAATGCCCGCTGGCGCATTATTGCCGGATTCACGCCGTGCCGCGTTAAGGCCTCTGGATTGGCAAAACATCACACATGCCAAAGCTTTATCATTCGCCTCTCGACCCAGCTTCGCGCCGCATTCGGCTGGCAATGGCGGAATACGGTGTCGACCTGGAGCTGATCGAGGAGCGGCCCGGCCAGCCGAGCGATGCGCTGCAGGAGTTGAACCCCGCCGGCGTAACGCCTGTCCTCATTGAGGATGACCGCAGTGTGGTCAGCGGCGTCGAGGCCCTGGGCGAATATCTCGAGGAGACGCGCTCAAGCCCCAAGACGAGCCTTCTTGGCAGAAGCCCGGCTGAGCGAGCCGAGACCCGCCGCCTTGTCGCCTGGTTCGACCGCAAGTTCCACGCTGAGGTCAGCGATCCGCTCTTGACCGAGAAGCTCACCCGCCGGTTTCTGCCGCGCGAACGCGGCGGCGGCCCGCCGGACATGGCCAAGGTCAGGGCTGCCCAGGCAAATATTAGGCTGCATTTGGACTACATTGCCACCCTGGCCGACGAGCGCAACTGGCTGGCCGGCGCAAATCTCTCCCTTGCCGATTTCGCAGCTGCTGCCCATCTCTCCTGTCTCGATTTCATCGGCGAGGTGCCCTGGAACAGCGCCGGATCGGCCAAAATCTGGTATCAGAGGATCAAGTCGCGGCCGTCTTTCCGGCCCCTGCTGACAGATTATGTGCGCGGCATTGCCCCGCCGCCCAATTACGTGGATCTCGATTTCTGAAGCGATTGTCATGTCTCTCGCGCTCGAATTATGGCTGAAGAACGAAGCAAAGGCGCTTGGCTTCGACAGCTGCGGAATCACCCGCCTCGAGGCCGATCATGAGCTTGGCTATCGGCTCGAGAGCTTTATCGCCGAGCATCGGCACGGCGACATGGACTGGTTGGCATCGACCGCCGAGTGGCGAAAGGCGCCGCGCGCTCTTTGGCCTGAGGCGCGCTCAGCAATGGTGATCGGGCTGAACTATGGCCCAGGAACCGATCCTCTTCATCGCCTGTCGGCGAAAAGCTCCGGCAATATCTCGGTCTATGCCTGGGGTGACGACTACCACGAATTGATCAAGGGCAGATTGAAGACGCTGGCCGGCAAGCTCGCCGCCAAGACCTCGAGCGAGGTCAAGGTATTCGTCGATACCGCACCTCTTATGGAGAAGCCGCTCGCCCGCAAAGCCGGTGTCGGCTGGCAAGGCAAACATACCAATCTCGTGTCCAGAAAATTCGGTTCCTGGCTGTTCCTCGGTGCCATATTAACCACTGCCGAGCTTGCCCCCGATCTCCCGGAGGAAGACCGCTGTGGTTCGTGCCGTGCATGTCTGGACATCTGCCCCACGCAAGCGTTCCCGGCGCCCTATCAGCTCGATGCCCGCCGCTGCATTTCCTATCTCACGATCGAGCACAAGGGCCACATCGATCGCGAATTCCGCGACAAGATCGGCAATCGTATTTACGGCTGCGATGATTGTCTGGCGATCTGCCCGTGGAACAAATTTGCCGAAGCCGCCGGCGAACAGCGACTTGCTGCCCGTGCCGATCTGTTCGCGCCTCCCTTGGCCGAGTTCCTGGTGCTTGACGACGCCGCGTTTCGCAAGAAATTCGCCCGCTCGCCCGTCAAGCGCACCGGGCGCAACCGATTTTTGCGCAACGTCCTCATCGCGGCCGGCAATTCTCGCGAACCTGCCTTGATTCCGCAGGTCCTGCCGTGTCTTTCCGATGAATCGCCGCTCGTCCGCGCCATGGCCGTGTGGGCGCTGTCCCGCCTTAGTGCGCCTGATCAGTTCGCCGCATGGCGCCAGCACTTTCAACCGGGCGAAACCGACGCCACGGTGAGACAGGAATGGCTCGCGGAGCACCGATGAATCGTCTTCTTTGTTTC
>DATFOT010000153.1:0-5571 GCA_035265265.1 Aestuariivirgaceae bacterium
CAACGCCATTGTACTTGCACACTCTTGGAGCAATTTGATCGCCCTCGAGCTTGCCTTGCGGCAACCGGAATTTGTGAAAGGCCTTTTGCTGGTGGGAGGCTTCTATTTTCCAGTCGCTAGAGCGGACGTGCCGGTGCTCGCTCTACCTGCAATTCCCGTTATCGGGGATGTTATGCGATATACAATTTCTCCTTTGATCGCTCGGGCGATAATCCCGAGAGCCATTCGCAAGATGTTTGAACCTCAGCCTGTCGATAAAAGGTTTGCGCAACAATTCCCCATTGGCCTGGCCCTGCGCCCGGTAACCCTCCGCGCCAGCGCTGAGGAAACAGCAATGATGATACCGGCAGCGGCCGCCCTCGAAAAACGCTACGCGCAAATTCGCCAGCCAACCGTGATACTCGCGGGCTCGGCAGACCAGATAGTCGATGTACAAAAACAATCTGTTCGCCTCCACGAGGCGATCCCGCACAGCCAACTGATATTGCAGCACGATGAGGGTCATATGGTCCATTACCACGCCTCCCGCGTCGTCAAGCGAGCGGTGGATAAGCTGGCATCGGGCTCCCGCTTGGCGGCAAACGCCGCTTGATGGATCAAGCATCCAGCACGACACCCTATTCGCTTAGCATTTTCTCGATTCGCCTGTCCGGCACGAGCCACATGAGCGCAACGAATGTGTAGATGCCGCACGAGATCCACGGCTCGATGAAAGCAAGCCCGACGGCCGCGCCATAAAGTATCGGCGAAAGTTTTCCCTTGAAGTCCCTCCCGAGCGCGCGCGCCAGACCTGATGCCCGCCCTTCGCTTTGGATGATCGTCAATTGCAGGATGTAATAGGCGACTGCCGGCATGAACAGGGCAACGCCATAGACGGCCGTCGGCAGTTCGGCAAAATTATTCTCCCCCATCCATCCCGTCGCAAAGGGAATGAGCGAGAGCCAGAACAGCAGATGCGTGTTTGCCCATAAGATCCTGCCGTTCACCTGTTTGAAAGCATGCAGCAGGTGATGATGGTTGTTCCAGTAGATCGCGATATAGAGAAAGCTCAACACGTAGCTGAGGAATATCGGCCAAAGCTGCGACAGCGCTGACCAGTCGTCGCCATGCGGTACTCGCAATTCGAGCACCATGATCGTGATGATGATCGCCATGACGCCGTCGCTGAATGCTGCCAGACGTTCCTTGGACATATTCCTCACCTTCTCTTCAAAGCTAGCCATCCATCCGCAGCCGTGCAAGCGAGGGGCGCGCCGGCATCACCGCTGCATTTGACAGGCGGGACCGGCTAACCGATAGTCGGCTCATCATAATGCTCGGCACGGGGGCTATCATCGGAGGAACCGGAGATGATCAGAATTACCCGGCGTGCGCTGCTTCTTGGCGCCAGCGCGATTTCCCTTTCCCCTCTCGCCGGCCGCCCGCTTCGAGCGGCTGACAATATCGAGATACTGGCTTCTCTGCCGAACATGGCCTTTCCGTTCTTCGTTCATATGATGAAGGCGATCCATGCCCAAGCCGACAAGCTCGGCGCGATAACCATCGTCGAAAGCGATGGCCAGGGATCCTCGCCCAAGCAAACCGCCGATGTCGAAACCGCGCTGGTTCGCGGCGTGAAGGGCATAGTGATCAGCCCAAATGAAGTCGACGCCATGGCCCCTGCCATCAGCGCTGCGGTCGAAGCTGGCGTGCCGGTTGTTACAATCGACAGGCGTGTTGAGAATGTCGAAGGTATTCTGGCCCATGTCGGCGCCGACAATGTCAAGGGCGGCGAGGCGCAAGGTGAGCTGGTGATGAAGCTCTACCCCGACGGGGCCAAGGTGATGAACCTCCAGGGCCAGCCGGGAGCGAGCCCTGCCATCGACCGCAACAGGGGCCTTCACAACGTGCTCGATAAAGCACCCGACAAATACAAGATCATCTTCGAGCAGACCGCTAATTTCGCCCGCGACCGCGGCCTGGCGGTGACCGAAGCCGGTCTTGCCGGCATGGCCGAGCCGCCCGATGTCATCGTCGCTGCCAATGACGACATGGCGCTCGGCGCCATGGAGGCAGTCAAGGCTCGCAATCTTGGAGACAAAATCAAGATCATGGGTTTCGACGCCCTGCCCGAAGCACTCGCCGCCGTGCGTGACGGCGCATTAACCGCGACCATTGAGCAATTTCCCGGCGGCCAGAGCTCGCAAGCGGTTGACATCCTCATGGACAAAATCCGCAACGGGAAGGATCCTGCCAACAAGCTTATCCTGCTGACCCCGGTCGCCATCACCAAGGACAATCTCGACAAGGCCGAACGCCTGGGCGAAGTAACCTGAACTGCGGGGGTGGGCCGCGCTCCGCGGTCTCGTCCTCAGCCCATGATCCAGATTAGTCGCCGATGAGCCGCACGCTCCTGCGCATGACCGGAATTGCCAAGCAGTTCCCCGGCGTTCAGGCGCTTGCCGGCGTGGCCTTCGACGTCGAGGAAGGCGAGGTGCACGGGCTCCTCGGCGAGAACGGCGCCGGCAAATCGACCCTGCTCAAGATCATTTCGGGTGCACTGCAGCCGGACGCGGGAACGATCGAGTTCGACGGATCGACGCTCGCCCTTACAACGCCCGAGGCGGCCCTGGCGCTGGGCATTGTGACCATCTACCAGGAGTTCAATCTCGTCCCCTCCCTCACCGTCGCGGAAAATGTGTTTCTCGGCCGCGAGCCTGTCACGGGTCCCTTCGTCAGCTGGAAAACCATGCGCCGCGATACCCGTGCGCTTGCCGTGCGTTACGGTTTGGATTTGCCCGCCAACCGGCTCGTGCGCAATCTCTCCGTGGCTCAGCAGCAGATGGTGGAGATCGCCCGCGCCCTCTCCGTGCGCTCGCGGCTGATCATCATGGACGAGCCGACCTCGGCCTTGTCGGACACAGAATCGCAGCGGCTGTTTGCCATCATGCGGGATCTGCGGCGCGATGGCATCAGCACGATCTTTGTCACCCATCGTCTCTCCGAAGTGCTTCAGATCTGCGACCGCGTCACCGTCCTGCGCGATGGCAGGATCAGCGGCAAGGCCGCTACCGCGGGCCTCACCGTCGACAGCATCATTCGCATGATGGTCGGCCGCTCCGCCGCGGAGCTCTTCGAGCCGCTTCCCGCCCGCTCGCCCGGCAGCGCGATCTTAACGGTCCGCGGCCTTTCGCGCCGTGGCGCCGTGGATGATCCCCGCGCAGTTCTGCTCGACGAAATAAATTTCGAGCTGCGCCGCGGCGAAATCTTGGGCATCGCCGGGCTCATCGGTTCGGGCCGGACCGAACTCGCCCGCTGCCTTTTTGGTGCTGACCCCAAAACGGCCGGCGACACGATCATTGCCGATGAAGTGGTGGCTATCACCACTCCTGAACATGCCATCAGCCATGGCATCGGCCTGGTGCCCGAGGACCGCAAACAGCAGGCGCTTTTCCTGGACCTTGCCGTGCGCGAAAACTTGAGCATTGCCGCTCTGTCGAAGCTCTCGCGGTTCGGCTTCGTCAAGCTTCGGGCCGAGCAGGCTTTGGTCCGCAATTATCGTGAATCGCTCAATATCCGGATGGCAAGCGACGAGCAAAGCGTGAAGAACCTTTCCGGCGGCAATCAGCAGAAGGTCGTGCTCGCCCGCTGGCTCGCTCTTGGCCCTCGCATATTGATCGTCGATGAGCCGACGCGCGGCATCGATGTGGGCGCCAAGGCCGAGGTGCACCAGCTCTTGCACCGAATGGCGACGAGCGGCATTGCCATCATTGCTATTTCATCCGAGCTGCCGGAGGTGCTGGCGATCAGCGATCGTATTCTGACGATGCGCGCCGGCCGAATCACCGGCGAGGTGAGCAGGGCAAGCGCCAGTGAGGAAATTCTCATGCATTTGATGACCATAGGAAAGGCTGAGGCGGCATGAAGCGAGGCGCCGGTCGATGACGAAAGTGGAAAAGACCCGCAGCCTTGCGCCGCGGCCCTTCGTCCGCAGCATGGGCCGGTTCGCCCCGGTGATCTTTCTCGTCGCCCTCATGGTGACATTTGCGATCCTCGAACCGCGCTTTCTTTCCTCGATCAATCTCTTCAACGTGATGCGCCAGATTTCCATAACCGGCCTGGTCGCCATCGGCATGACATTCGTAATTCTCACCGCGGGTATCGATCTTTCCGTGGGCTCCCTGCTCGCCCTTGCGGGCCTTGCCGCTGCCATCGTCGCCAAAGGCGGTGTCGAGTCGCGCTTCTCCGTCGGCGCCGCCGCCGAGGCGGCAGGCTATGGATGGCTCCTTGCCATGCTCGTAGCCATGGCCGTGGGCCTGCTTGGCGGCTGGCTCCAGGGAACGGCGATTACCCGTCTCAAAGTTCCCCCTTTCGTCGTGACGCTGGGCGGTCTTTCGGTGTTTCGCGGTGCCGCTTTGCTGATCGCCGGCGGTGGCCCCATCTCCGGCTTTGAGCCCGATTACGTCTGGTGGGGCCAGGGCCGTATCGGCCCGTTTCCAGTGCCCGTGATCCTGTTTCTTCTCTTCGCCGCGCTTGCCCATGTTGTGCTGACCTACACCCGCTTTGGCCGGAACGTTTATGCAGTCGGCGGCAATGTCGAGGCAGCGAGACTTGCCGGATTGCCCGTTCGCCGCGTCCTCGTCTCGGTTTACGTGATCGTCGGCCTCTTTGCCGGACTGGCGGGCTTCGTGCTTTCCGCCAGGCTCAACTCATCCGAGGCGGTCGCCGGGATCGGCTACGAGCTCACCGTCATTGCGGCCGTCGTCATCGGCGGCACCAGCCTTTTCGGCGGAACCGGCAGTGTTGTCGGCACTGTCATCGGTTCCATCCTGATCGGCGTGCTCATCAACGGCCTCGTGCTGATGAACGTTTCCTCCTACGTTCAGCAAATCATCATCGGCGTCATCATCGTGCTTGCCGTGGCATTCGACCAATTTGCCAAATCACGATAGCCGACGGCTCGATGCCGTTGGGCCGCGTCTTAGAATTGCTTCAATCGGCCCTGCGCGAGCCAGCGGGCGCATTCGGGCGGCAGCGTCTCGTTCACCTTGCTGTCATAAAGGGCAAGGTCGTCCTCTCGAAAAACGCCGCGCCAGCGTTCGTTGCAGCCCTTGTAGAAGAATCGCTGGCTGCCGCCGTCGAAAATTTCCGCCATATTGGCCATGAGCAGGTCCCCGGCCTTGCGCATTGCGTCAAAGCCCGCGGCCGCCACGAGTTCGGGCCAAATCTCGGGCCTGATTGCGATCCTCAAAAAGTCTGCTATGCGCTTCATCTCAGCCGATAGGTCCGCTTTTAGATCATTGTAGTGGACGAGCAGCACGTTAGGTTGGTCTCGCGCCTCCCACCATGATTTCTGGAAGTGGAAGAACGGTGCGATCGGTGAATTTTCCCCTCTTACCCAGCGGTGAAAGTATTCAGCTGGATCTGCAGGCGGGCGCGGGTAAGGCCGCCCGATCGTCTCGTCTTCAAGGCCGATCCGGTCAAGCCGCTCCAGGAGAGATTCCGTTAGTGCCGTTACGTGGTTGTGGTATGAAATGCAGGCGTCGCGGCCGTCGCGGGCCACGTGGATATAATTGACGTTGCTGTAAAATG
>DATFOT010000154.1:0-7425 GCA_035265265.1 Aestuariivirgaceae bacterium
GGCATCAAACATGTCTCCGATGGCGGATCGATCACCTTGACGACCGGCGTTCTCGACCGCGATCCGGTGCGCGGTGGCGCGAATTCAGCCGCCGTCAATGGCGCCGTTTCCGCCTTCGTCAGAAGCGCGGCGCTGGAAATGCCGCGCGGCATCCGCATCAATGTCGTCAGCCCCGCTCTTCTCGAGGAATCCGTGACGCGTTATGCCGGCGCCTTTCCCGGCCATATTCCGGTGAGTTCCGCTCGTGTCGGCCAGGCTTATGTCAAGAGCGTGGAGGGCGGCCACACCGGCCAGGTCATCATCGCCGACGGCTGATCGATTCTGTTCAAACCCGCGCTGCCTTTGCCGTATTCGCCACGGCCACGATGATGCCCATGGCGATGACGATGAATCCGAGAGCCGCCGACAGCCCCGCACCCTGCGCCGCAAGGCCGATGAATGGCGGGCCGATGACGGAGCCGGCGAAGCCCATCGCCACGACGGCCGCGATCGCGCGCCCGGGTGCTTCCGGTTCCAGCCTCCCTCCACCGCTCAACAGAACCGGCACGATGTTGCCGAGGCCCAGTCCCGCCAGTCCATAAGCGGCAATGCACATCACCGCATCTTGACCGGCGAGCGCGATGATCATGCCGGCGGCTGCCAGAGCCGCGCTTGAGCGCACCAGCGCGACCGGCCCGAACCGGCTGCGCAGCGCATCCCCGGTGAATCGAGCGAGCGCCATGCCGCCTGCGAATGCTCCATAGCCGATGCCGGCGACATGGGCGCTCAGCGAGAACTTTTGCCGAAGCTCGATCGCGCTCCAGTCGAGCACCGCGCCTTCCGACATATATGCCAGGAAGCACAGGCTGCCGAGGCCGATGGTCGCGCGCGAGGGCCAAGCGAAGAAGCGCTTCTCCGCTAGTCCCCGATCGGTATCTGCCGGCAGCAGGAAGAAAGCCGCTACACAGATCGTCGCCAGGCCGATGACTACCGCCCCCGCAAGATGCGTATGCGCACTGAACTGCCCCAGCACGAGCGCGCTTAGGCCGGCACCGCCCATTGCCCCCGCACTGTACATGCCGTGAAACAGCGACATGACCGGTTTGCCGATTTGCTTCTCATAGGCAAGCGCCTGCGCATTCATCGCAACGTCCATCGCTCCCATGGCCGCGCCGAATATAGCCAGGCCCGCAACAAACCAGCCGATCGTGCCGGCAAGCGCCGGCATCGCAAAAGAAAGGCAGAACAGAATGCCGGTAGCGAGCGTCACGCGCGCGCTGCCATGTTTATGGATCAGCGATCCGGCAATCGGCATGGCCGTCACGGCTCCGGCAGCCAGGGCGAGCAGCGCCAGGCCGAAAGCGGCGAGGTCGGCCCCGAGCCGCTGCTGCGCCAAGGGAATATGCGGCACCCAGGCACCCGTGATGACGCCGTGAATGAGAAACATCGAGGCGATGGCGAGCCGTGTCGCGAGCTGCTTCCGCTTCATCATGGGTCGGCAGCTTCTACGCCCCAGCGGCCTTGTTCTGAGCCAATGCGCCCGCGATCTCTTCCAATATGGCGGGGTCGTCGATCGTCGCCGGCATTCTCCACGCCTCGCCATCGGCAATCTTGCGCATGGTTCCGCGCAGGATCTTTCCTGAACGGGTCTTGGGCAGCCGTGGCACCACCAGCGCTCGCTTGAACGAGGCGACGGCGCCGATCCGGTCGCGCACCAAGCCGATGCACTCCTGCTCGATGTCCCTGAGGCTTCGCTCGACCCCGGCCTTCAGCACCACGAAGCCGAGGGGCACTTGCCCCTTGAGCGCGTCATTGATCCCGATCACCGCGCATTCCGCCACGTCCTGATGTCCCGCGAGCACTTCTTCCATACCTCCCGTCGACAGCCGATGGCCCGCGACATTGATGATGTCGTCGGTGCGCGCCATTACATAAACATACCCGTCATCATCGACATAGCCGGCATCAGCCGTCTGGTAATAGCCGGGATAAGCGGCAAGGTAGCTCTCTCTGAAACGCTCATTATTTTGCCACAGCGTCGGCAGGCATGACGGCGGCAGCGGCAGCTTCAGGCACAGCGCGCCGAGCTTTCCCCTCTCGACCTCATGGCCGGCTTCGTCCAGCACATGTATCCCATAGCCGGGCATCGCGACCGTCGGCGAACCGTGCTTCACCGGCAGCATGCCGAGCCCGACCGGATTTGCGGCGATGGCCCAGCCCGTTTCCGTCTGCCACCAATGATCGATCACCGGCACCTTCAGCTTTTCTTCGGCCCATTTCAGCGTGTCGGGGTCCGCGCGCTCGCCGGCGAGAAACAGCGTGCGAAAATTCTTGCGCGCGGTGCGCGGGATGTGAGAACCGGTCGGATCCTCCTTCTTGATGGCGCGAAACGCCGTCGGTGCGGTGAACAGCGCCGCAACGCCATATTCGTCGATCACCCGCCAGAACGCGCCGGCATCCGGCGTGCCGACGGGTTTGCCTTCATAGAGGATCGTCGTAGCGCCCTGCAGCAGCGGCCCATAGACGATATAGGAATGGCCGACCACCCAGCCGACATCCGATGCCGCCCAGAACACCTCGCCCGGCTCGATCCCATAGATATGCCTCATCGACCATTTCAGCGCCACCATATGCCCGCCATTGTCGCGGACGATCCCCTTGGGCTGCCCCGTCGTTCCCGATGTGTAGAGGATATAAAGAGGATCGGTGGCAGCAACCGGCACGCACGCCGCGCGACTTGAGTTCTGCCGCGCATTGTTCACGAGCCCATCCCAGTCATGGTCGCGCGCTTGCATTGCTGCATCCGCCTGCGGCCGTTTGAGGATGAGGCAGGCTTGCGGCTTATGCGCGGCGATGTCGATGGCTTTGTCGAGCAGCGGCTTATAGGCGACGATCCGCGCGGCTTCGATGCCGCATGACGCCGACAGAATCACCTTGGGCCTCGCATCGTCGATGCGCGTCGCGAGCTCATGGGACGCAAATCCGCCGAACACCACCGAATGAATTGCCCCGATCCTCGCGCAGGCCAGCATGCCGATGACCGCCTCCGGCACCATCGGCATGTAAACGATGACCCGGTCGCCACGGCCCACCCCGAGCGCCGCCAGGACCGAGCTGAGCGTCGCGACTTCATCGCGAAGCTGCCGATAGGTGTAGCTCGTCTTGATGCCGGCGGCGGGGCTGTCGTAGATCAGCGCCTTCTGTCCGCCTCTTCCCTCGCGGACGTGCCGGTCGAGGCAATTGTCGCAGGTATTGCACTCCGCCCCCACGAACCAGCGGTCGAGGCCATCGACCCTTTCGAACGTCTTGCGCCACGGCCGTATCCAATCGATGTCCTGGGCAGCTTTCGCCCAGAAGGCCTCCGGATTGGCCTTCCAGCGGGCATAGGTTCGCTCATAGGCGTTCATGCGGCAATTCCAGGGTTAAGGGAGTGTTAGGCTGAACCTTATTACCATCCCGGTCGCGATCATCATATTTGAGTATGCGAATGCAACAAGGCGCAGCGACGGCACTTGCCCTGAGATTCCGAGGTCTGTCGCATTTTATCGAATGCGCAGGTGCCAGTTTCAAGGCCCATGCCATCCTGTTCGTCATTCCCCTGCTCTATCTCGCCGGCAACGAACTCCTGCTGAGCAGCATCGGCCCTCATCGCGGTGCCTCCTGGTCGGATGTTTTCCTTGGCGCCTTTCAGGTCGGCATGCCGGCAGCACTCTTCACCATGCTGCTGATAAGGCTGTTCCAATATCTCTTCATTATCAAGCCGGTGAGTCCGATCCTGGCATTGCGCGATGACGTCTTCTCGCTGTTTCAGTCGCCGAAACCGTTTCTGAATGCGCTGCCCGTCGTTCTGGTCATGGTCATGCTCAACAAAGCGATGCTTGACCTCAAGCCGGCGATCCCTGTGATCAATCCCTTCTCCTGGGATATGACGCTTGCCGAGCTCGACCGCACGCTTCATTTTGGTGTCGATCCCTGGAAGCTCCTGCAGCCCTTTATTGGCTACACCATCCCGACGGCGATCCTCAACTTCGGCTATTGTTTCTGGTTCCTGGCGCTCTTCACATCTGAATATTGGTTTGCCTTTCGGCGCGAATACACGGAACTGAGAATCCGCTTCTTCCTGGCAATGATGATGGCGTGGTGGGTCGGCGGCGGACTCATGGCGCTTTATTTTTCTTCCGCCGGCCCGGCCTATTACAGCTTGATCGGTCTCGCCCCCGATCCCTTCGCGCCGCTCATGGCCTATCTGGGCCAGGTCGATCAGATCGTTCCGATCTGGGCCTTGGACGCTCAACAGATGCTCTGGGACACCTTCACCGCGCCCCAGGCACGCTTCCTGGGAATCTCCGCCTTTCCGAGCATGCACAATGCCGTCGCCGTTATAATTGCGCTCGCCGGATTCAAGATCGGGCGCGCCATCGGCTGGACGCTGACGGCTTATGCGTTTTTGATTTTCCTCGGCTCGGTCCATCTCGGCTGGCATTATGCGCTCGACAGCTATGCCGCGATTGCAATCGCCCTGCTTGCCTGGCACGGCGCCGGCGCGCTTGCCCGCCTGAATGAGAGACTGCCCTGGGTCAGATCCTACAAAGAGATGATGGCCCGCTGATCTTCGCGCTGTAAATCCTCCTCCCCTTGTGGGAGAAGGTGGCGATGGCGCAATCTTTGGACAGCGCGATGAATCCCTTCGACGCCGATCTCCCCCGGACCGCGGCGAATTTTCAGCCGCTGACCCCCTTGACGTTCCTTGAGCGGTCGGCCGCCGTCTATCCCGGCCACGCCGCGATCATCCATGGCCGCCGGCGTTTCACCTATGCGGAGTTCTATGCCCGTTGCCGGCGTCTTGCCTCGGCCCTGCGCAGTCTCGGCATCGGCCGCGGCGATACCGTTTCGACCATGCTTGCCAATACCCCCGCCATGCTCGAGGCGCACTATGGCGTTCCCATGACCGGTGGCGTTCTCAACACGCTCAACACTAGGCTTGACGCCGCCATCATCGCCTTCTCGCTCGATCACGCCGGTGCCAAGGTGCTGCTCACCGACCGCGAATTTTCTGCAACCGTGCGCGAAGCGTTGAAGATGATGAAATCGGCAAAGCCCATGGTCATCGACTATGAGGAACAGGAATTCGATGTACCTGGCGAGCGTTTGGGGCAAGTTACCTACGAGGAATTCCTGGCCACGGGCAACCCCGACTATGCCTGGGCAATGCCCGAGGATGAATGGGATGCGATATCCCTGAACTACACGTCCGGCACCACCGGCAATCCGAAGGGTGTCGTCTACCATCACCGCGGCGCCTATCTCTTGGCCCAGGGCAACGTGTTGACCGCCTCGATCCCGAAACACCCCGTTTATCTTTGGACGTTGCCCATGTTTCATTGCAACGGCTGGTGCTTTCCATGGTCCATGTCCGTCGTGGGCGGAACCCATGTCTGCCTGCGCTGGGTACGCTCCAAATCGGTGTGGGACGCTCTCGCCGAGCATCGCGTCACTCATCTGTGCGGTGCACCGATCGTGATGGCGACGATTCTCAACGCGCCGACGCAGGAAAAACGTCCTCTTTCGCAGAGCGTCGAATTTTTCACCGCTGCCGCTCCGCCTCCCGAAGCGGTGCTTGCCGCCATGGCCGAGGCTGGGTTCAACGTGACCCATCTCTACGGTTTGACCGAGACCTACGGGCCCGCCGTCGTCAATGACTGGGACGTCCGCTGGGACAGCCTACCGAGCGCGGAGCGCGCCGCCAGGAAGGCGCGCCAGGGTGTGCGCTATGCCGCGCTCGAGGCATTGAGCATACGCGATCCTGAGACGCTCCAGCCTGTGCCTGCTGATGGCAGCACGCTGGGCGAGGTGATGTTCCGCGGCAATATCGTGATGAAAGGTTATCTCAAGAACCGCAAGGCGACCGAGGAGGCGTTTCGTGGCGGCTGGTTCCACTCGGGCGACCTCGGCGTAGTGCACCCCGACGGTTATATCCAGCTCAAGGACCGCTCCAAGGACATCATCATCTCGGGCGGCGAGAATATCTCCTCAATCGAAGTCGAGGATCGGCTCTACAAACATCCAGCTGTAGGCGCCGCCGCCGTCGTGGCGAGGCCCGACGACAAATGGGGCGAGACGCCTTGCGCATTCATCGAGCTCAAACCCGGCGCAACGGCAACTGCCGAGGAGCTGATCGCCTGGTGCCGTGACGGGCTGGCGCATTTCAAATGCCCCCGGCAGGTTCTGTTTACCGAGATCCCCAAGACCTCGACCGGGAAGATCCAGAAATTCAAGCTCCGCGAAATGGCCAAATCCCTCTGAAGCTCACGGGAGCCGGCAATCTTCTCATCGTCATTCCGGCGAAAGCCGGAATCCAGCTTCGTGTCTTGAACCTTCCAAGCTGGACCCCGACCTTCGTCGGGGTGACGAGTGAAGAGCGGCCTACAAATTGCTCTTTGAAAAAAGAAAAGTTGCCAGCGTCCCGCCACTGGGCCCGGGACGCCGGAACCTCCAGTCGAACGGCTGCCTAATGGCCTTGGATCTGGGCCTCGAGCCGTGTGATTTCGTCCTTCAGCTTGAGCTTCTTACGTTTGAGATCGGTAATCGTCAGATCATCGGAAGCAGGATGCGAGAGTTCTTCCTCGATCTGCGATTCCAGTGCCCTATGCTTTGCCGTTAACTCACTAAGATGCGTCTGAAGCGACATCTAGGCCTCCACCTTTCCGATGGTTTCTACGAGGCGAATTTTGGCATATTTAAGCGCTCCTGTCGAATGCTCTGCGCGCTCAAGTTTAATGCTGGGCAAATTTAAATCCGGTGCTTGCAACGAGCATAAAAGAACGCGAAACTCTCCATTCAAGGTAACGGAGACGAAACCTTGGACACTGAAGCTGAAGCCGAGCTTCGGGCGCGCCTTGCTGAACTCAGACAACAGCACCGCGATCTCGATGACATGATCGCTGCGCTCGAGCAGAGTTCCTCCCGCGACCTGCTGCAACTCACCCGGCTCAAAAAGCAGAAGCTCCTGCTCAAGGATCAAATTAAGAAAATAATCGACAAGCTCATTCCCCCTATCATTGCCTGAGGCCAAGCCAAGGAGATTGCCTTGCCCCTGAGTCTTCGGATAAAAGGCCTCTCCTTGCGGGCTGGGCAAATGGGATGACGGGAGACAAAGACCACCCTGTCGCGATTATCATGGGAAGCCAATCCGATTGGCAGACCATGCAGCATGCCTCCGAAACCCTGACGGCGCTTGGAATTGCGCATCTGACGCGAATCATATCTGCGCATCGCACCCCCGATCGGCTCTATGAGTTTGCCCGCAGCGCCAAAGAAGCCGGCTTCAAGATCATTATCGCCGGGGCCGGCGGTGCGGCCCACCTCCCGGGCATGGCCGCATCGCTGACACCTCTTCCCGTGTTCGGCGTACCGATCGAAACGCCGGCCCTGAAGGGTCACGACAGC
>DATFOT010000155.1:0-2587 GCA_035265265.1 Aestuariivirgaceae bacterium
CGAGTGATCTCCTCGCCGGCACGCCACGGGAGGCGTTGGCGCGAGTAATCGGGAAGCTCATCGGCATCGCCCAGGAGCGGCTTGCTCAGGCCCGCGCCGAGCGCGGTCCAATTCCCGAAGCCGCGATGGCCGCCTTTCTGCCGGCGTCGCTCACCGAGGCCTATCTCGCGACATTGGCCCGGCAGGCAAGCGGCGTGCTCGATCATTTGGTCGAAGTTCCGCAATGGCGCCGGCAGATCACGCTCTGGCGCATGGCACGGCGCGGGTCTTTTTGACCAGCACACTCGCCGAGCCAGGCGGTAAAGCTCGCCAAAGCCCGCGACGTATAGGCGTGCTTGCGTGCGGTCTGCCGTTGCTTGCCGCGCAGTCTCTCGCCGTCCGGCTCTCTTTCGAGCGAGACAGGGGGAAACAGGCCGAAGTTGATGTTCATCGGCTGAAAAGAGCTGCCGCGCTGGTCGGTGGTTTCGATGTGGCCGCCGATGATGTGGTTGATCAGCGCTCCATGCGCGCTCGTCGGCGGCGGCATCACGAAAGCTTCGCTACGCCGCTCGGCCGCAGCCATGCGTCCGGCAATCAAGCCCGTGGCGGCGCTTTCCACATAGCCCTCAACCCCGGTGATCTGGCCGGCAAAGCGCAGCCGGGGCGCAGATTTCAGCCGCAGTCCTTCATCGAGCACGCGCGGTGCATTGAGGAAGGTGTTGCGATGCAGCCCGCCTAACCTGGCGAACTCGGCATTGCCAAGGCCCGGGATGGTGCGGAAGGTGCGAAGCTGCTCGGCATATTTCAGCTTCGTCTGAAAGCCAACCATGTTGTAGAGCGTGCCCAGCCGATTGTCCTGCCGGAGCTGGATGACGGCGTAGGGCTTCTGCTGCGGGTTGTGGCTGTTGGTCAGGCCTCTGGGTTTCATCGGTCCGTGACGCAAGGTCTCCGGGCCTCGCTCGGCCATTATTTCGATTGGCAGGCAGCCCTCGAAATAGGGTGTCGATTTCTCCCAGTCCTTGAAATCGGTTTTCTCGCCCGCGAGGAGAGCGGCGATGAAAGCATGATACTCATCCTTCGATAGCGGGCAGTTGATGTAGTCCTTGCCGGTGCCGCCCGGACCAGGCTTGTCGTAACGCGACTGCAACCAGGCGACCGACATGTCGATCGAATCACGATGAACGATCGGCGCGATGGCGTCGAAGAAAGCAAGATCGTCTTCGCCGGTCAGACGGTGCAAGGCTTTAGAGAGGGCAGGGGACGTCAGCGGGCCGGTGGCGATAATGACATTGTCCCATTGCGAAGGAGGAAGGCCGGTGATCTCACCGCGGTCGATGCTTACGAGCGGATGGGCTGAAAGCCGCTTCGTCACATCGGCTGAAAATCCTTCGCGGTCGACGGCGAGCGCTGCGCCCGCCGGCACCTTATGCGCATCGGCGGCTGCCATGATCAGAGAACCGGCACGGCGCATCTCCTCGTGGAGCAGCCCGACGGCATTGAGCGCGGCGTCATCCCCGCGGAAGGAATTGGAACATACGAGCTCGGCAAGACCGGCGGTTTTATGAGCATCGGTCGAGACAATGGGCCGCATTTCATGGATGACGACCGGCACGGCGCGCATT
This sequence comes from Aestuariivirgaceae bacterium, assembly GCA_035265265.1. GTDB lineage: Bacteria > Pseudomonadota > Alphaproteobacteria > Rhizobiales > Aestuariivirgaceae > DATBLQ01. The sequence goes on from DATFOT010000155.1 coordinate 1,602, forward strand.
ACCGCCTGCCAGGCCGCTTCCGAGCCGGCAAGGCCGCCGCCTATGATGTGGATGGGTTGGAGCATGACGCGATTCTACACCATCAATCTACCGAGTCCGACAGCGGTTATACCCGAATTTGCAAAAAGGGGTATAAGGCGCGGGCTTGACCCGCGCAGTTCTAATTGCGAAGGGAGAAGTCCAGTCAAGGCTGGGCATGAGGTAGTAAGTTGACCAGCGTTCTCGAAGAGATTTCAGGAGAGCTCGAGGCCATTCGGGCGCAGAATCTGTGGAAGACCGAACGGCCGATCGTTTCACCGCAGTCGGCTCGCATTCGGGTCGCCTCCAATGAAGCCCCGCGCGAGGTGCTGAACCTATGCGCCAATAATTATCTCGGTCTCGCCGACAGCCCGCAGCTCATCGCGGCGGCAAAGGAGGCGCTCGACAGCCACGGCCTCGGCATGGCTTCGGTGCGCTTCATTTGCGGAACGTCAGATCTGCACCGCCAGCTCGAACATGCGATCGCCGGCTATCTCGGCATGGAGGATGCCATCCTCTATGCCGCCTGTTTCGATGCCAATGGCGGCGTGTTCGAGCCGCTGTTCGGGGAGAAGGACGCCATCATATCCGACAGCCTCAACCACGCGTCGATCATCGATGGCATAAGGCTGACGAAAGCCAAGCGCTACCGCTTCGCCAATGGCGATATGGCCGACCTCGAAGAAAAGCTGAAAGCCGCCCGTGCGGAAAATGCCCGGAGAATCATCGTCGTGACGGATGGGGTATTTTCCATGGACGGCTATTTCGCCGATCTCAGCGGCATACGCGCGCTCGCCGATCGCCATGACGCCATGGTCATGGTCGACGATTGCCACGCCACCGGCTTTATCGGGCCGCAGGGACGGGGCACGCATGCGCGCGCAGGGGTAAAGGTCGACATCCTCACCGGCACATTCGGCAAGGCACTCGGCGGCTCGGCTGGAGGCTATATCGCCGCGGCGAGGCCG
>DATFOT010000156.1:0-3533 GCA_035265265.1 Aestuariivirgaceae bacterium
TCGGCAAAGTCGGTTATCACATCCCACGTCTGGCTCGCATCCAAAGGCACGAGGACATGTATGCCCTTCCCACCCGTGATCATGGCAAAGCTTTCAAGCTCGATGCCGGCGAAGAGATCGCGAAGCTCAAACGCTGCGTCGCGAACAGAGGCGAAGGGCACGGCGGGGTCGGGATCGAGGTCGAGGACAAGGCGGTCAGGGTTGCGCAGTTTCGGCAGGCGCGCGCCCCAGCCATGGATTTCAATGACGCCGAATTGAGCGGCGGTGAGAAGGCCCTCGGCACTGTCGATTGCAACGAAATCCTCATGCTCGCCATCGGGATCGGGAACGAGTTTGATCCCAGCGGACATCCCGGCGAGCTGATGGCGCTGAAAGAACTTCTGGCCCGCGAGGCCGTCGGGCGCGCGAACAAAGCTAATCGGCCGCCCCTGGAGGTGCGGCATCATACGATCGGCAACAGCGGCGTAATATGAAGCGATGTCGCCCTTGGTCACGCCGACATCGGAGAAGACCATCCGGTCGGGGTGGGTGATCGAGGCGGGAACCGCTCGAAGCTTGGCCGAGCGGCGAGGCGTGCTGTCGGAGGAACGGACGGGCTTGCGGGCCTGCGATGCGGTTTTCCTTGCCATGTTTTTGCCCTTCGCGGGTTTCCGATCCTCGCGCCAGCCAAGAAATCTGGCGTGGCGCAGCTGTCCGTCCGCCGTCCAGCCGTGAAATTTCACTTCAGCGCGCAACACAGGCTCGACCCAGACCGCCGTGCGCGGCGCCCTTTCGATCGCCTTCATGGCGGGGCGCATTTTGAGACGCAGCGGCCGCAGTTTTTCCAGTATATCAGCAAGTTCGTCAGCGTTGAAACCCGTGCCCACGCCACCGACAAATTCCAGCCCGTAAGGTGTTTCAGCCGCCGCAAGGAGGGATGAGAATTGCCGGCGCTCGGAAGGCTTGTAGCCGACAATGATGAAATCGTCGCGCCGCGCCGTCTTGACCTTGATCCAATTGCCGGAACGGTGGGGCTCGTAGCGTGACGCAGCACGTTTGGAAACGATACCCTCGGCACCCATCTCGACCGCCTTGTCGAAGACTCGGCGGCCGTCGGCCTCAATGAACGAGGATATGCGCAGAATATCGCCATCGGCATTTTTCAGTGCATCGGCAAGCTGCTGTTTTCGGAATGTCAGAGGTTTGCCGCGGATGTCCTTGCCATCGCTTATGAGAATGTCGAAAGCCGCGAAGCTGATCGACTGAGGGTCATCTTTCAGTGCCTTGACCAAGGCGGTGAAGTCGCTCAAGCCCTGCTTGTCGAATACCACAGCCTCGCCATCGATCAGGCTGCGGCGCAAATTGAGAAGCGCAAGGGCTTCGGCTACGGCAGGAAAGCGCTTGGTCCAGTCGAGCCCTTCGCGCGTGTAGAGCCTGACCCGCGCGCCGTTCACTGCGGCTTCGATGCGATAGCCGTCGTATTTCGTTTCATGCAGCCAGCCGGCACCCGGCGGAGGTTCATAATGGAGCTCGCACAGCATGGGCGGAATGAAGGCAGGCAGATTTTTCGAAGCGCGGGTAGCGATCGCTGCCGGCCGAGCCGCTGTCAGTGCTGCACGTTTAGCGTCGGGTTTGCGTGCGGGCGAGGTGTTGCGCGCCGTGCGGCGCCGCGCGGCGGGACGGTTGTTCTCGATTTCTTCACGCGTCCTGCCGGAGAGGATACTCTCGGCGTAGTCCTCAAGCGATATACCTTTGGCTGCGTATTCGTCGCGCTCCTTGATGAGCAGCCAGTTCTCCCGCTTGCCTTCGGTGCGCATTCGTATCAGCGCCCAGCGGCCCTTCAGCCGCTTGCCCGCGAGGGTAAATTTGAGCGCGCCTTTCGCCAGGGCTTGGCGCGGATCGGGATCGAGAGGTTCCCAGGTGCCGCTGTCCCAGAGAAGGACGGTGCCCGCGCCGTAATTGCCTTCCGGGATCAGGCCCTCGAAGCCACCATAGGAAAGCGGATGATCCTCGGTACGAACGGCCAAGCGCTTGTCGGCCGGATCAAAGCTTGGACCGCGGGTCACAGCCCAGCTCAGCAGAACACCGTCGAGCTCCAGACGAAAATCATAGTGCTCGCGGGTCGCCCAGTGATGCTGGACCACAAAGAGTCCTCCCCGGCTCTTACCCCTGTCCTTCGGCTCGGGGGTTTCGGAGAAGTTCCGTTTTGCCTTGTAGGTCGCCAGCGAGCGCTCAGCCATGATCGAGGCCGTCAGCGTTTCGCCCGTGCACGCGCCTTCGACGTGCTGCGGCGGGCAGGTGTTTCCGATCGCGTGCGCGCAGCTGCACCGGATCTCCGGAGCGACCGCCTCAGCGCCTCGGTGAAGTCGATGACCTTGCCGCCTGCAGGCTCGGCTTCCTCCTCGCCGACCGCGACCTTGCCGCCCTTCATTTTTGAATGCACCAGTTGACGGAGCGCCTCGGCATAGTGGTTCTTGTAAGCCGCGGGATCGAAGGGTGCCGAGCGCTGATCGATCAGGTCCTTCGCCATCTCGATCAGATCCTGTCTCAGGCGCATGTTGCCTATCCCTTCGAAAATGGCGTCGGCATCCTTGATGTCGCTCGCGTAACGAAGCGTCTCCAGCATCAGCCCCTTGCCGCAGGGCTTCAGCGCAACCAGATTCTCGCGGCCGCGCAGCGTGAGCTGGCCGATGCCGACCTTGTCTTCGCTGCGCAGCGCATCGCGAATGACGCGGTATGGTTCCTCGGCATCATCGCCGTCGGGGACAACATAATAGGGCCGCTCGAAGTAAAGAGGATCGATATCACAAGCTTCCACGAATTGAACGAGCTCGATGGTGTGACGCGATTCGAGCTTGAGGTTCTCGAGCTCCTCCTCTTCGAGAAGAACATAATTGCCCGGCTCAACTTCGTATCCATAGACGATATCCTCCTTGGGGACTTCGCCGACGCCGGGTGCAACTTTTTCATAGCGGATGCGCTGCTTGGTGGTTCGATCCACTTGGTGGAAGTGGATTTGCTTCTCCTTGGCGAGCGCGGTGACGAGCCTCACCGGAATCGTGACAAGCGCGAGGCGAAGCTGGCCCTTCCAAAAAGTCCTGATACGTTCTGCCATGTGTCAAATCCCTGATTGAATCGCACAGGCGCCAGCCGTGAGCGGCCGGCACCTGCCGGGAGTAAAAGGATCGCCAATCCAACCCCAAAATGTGGCGTTCAGTTCCGCACCTTGCCGGAACAAGCGCAGGCGCGAAACGTTTGCAAAAGAACAAACCACGCATTCCCATGCCAGATGACGACCGCAAGATACCGCCGCAATCGCAGCCGAGGCAGCCCGGGCGGGAGCACGTCATGCATCCCGAACCCGATTACCGGCCGCGGTTTCCCGGCGCGGGGCGACTGAAAAACAAGGTGGTCCTGATAACGGGGGGAGACAGCGGCATCGGTCGAGCATGCTCGGTGCTATTTGCCCGCGAGGGTGCCGATATTGCCATCGTCTATCTCGAAGAAGAGCGGGATGCACGAAGGACGCAGGAGCTCATCGAGGAGGAAGGGCG
>DATFOT010000157.1:0-2064 GCA_035265265.1 Aestuariivirgaceae bacterium
GCGTCGGCCCCGACCTCATTGGTGTCATGATTGTAGGTCGCAGCGAGGACCTTGAAGGCGAAGCGGGTCGAAACGCCGTCCATGCCTTCGTCGACACCGGCGGAATCCCGGTATTCCTGAACGCTGCGCGCCTTCGGATCGGATTCCTTGAGGCTTTCACCGTCATAGATTCGCATCTTGGCGAACACGGTCGAGTTCTCGTGTTTGCGCAGGCGCGACATCACCGAGAACCGCGCCAGGGTCTGCAGCGTTGCCGGCGCGCACGGCGCGCGGGCGAGCTCCGAACCCTGGATCAGCTTCTCGTAGATCTTCTGCTCTTCGGTGACGCGCAGGCAGTACGGAACCTTGATGACGCAGATACGGTCGATGAAGGCTTCGTTGTTCTTGTTGGCCTTGAAGTTTTGCCATTCCGACTCGTTGGAGTGCGCGAGAATGATGCCGGTGAAGGGAATCGCGCCGATATTTTCGGAGCCGATGTAGTTACCCTCCTGCGTCGCAGTCAGCAACGGATGCAGCATCTTGATCGGCGCCTTGAACATTTCGACGAATTCAAGGATGCCCTGATTGGCGCGATTGAGCCCGCCGGAATAGCTGTAGGCATCAGGATCGTTCTGGGCGAAGATCTCCAGTTTGCGGATATCGACCTTGCCGACGAGCGAGGAGATGTCCTGATTATTTTCGTCGCCGGGCTCCGTCTTCGCGATCGCGATCTGGCGCAGCCGCGACGGCTGGATCCTGGCGACGCGGAATTGCGAGATGTCGCCGCCGAAGGCTTCGAGGCGCTTGTAGCACCACGGACTCATCAGTCCGCTGAGGCGGCGGCGCGGAATGCCGTACTTTTCCTCGAGCATCGGCCCGAGCGATTCCGGATCGAACAGGCTGAGCGGGCTCTCGAACACCGGACTGAGTTCGTCACCGGCCTTCAACACGTAGATGGGGTGGACTTCCATCAACGACTTGAGACGTTCGGCAAGCGAGGATTTTCCGCCGCCGACAGGCCCAAGCAGATAAAGTATCTGCTTGCGCTCTTCGAGGCCCTGCGCCGCGTGGCGGAAGAACCCGACGATGCGCTCGATCGTGTCTTCCATCCCGTAGAAGCCGGCGAAGGCCGGGTAGAGCCGCATCGTGCGATTCAAAAAGATACGGCCAAGGCGAGGATCCTTGGCCGTGTCAATCATCTGAGGCTCGCCGATCGCAGCTAGCAATCGTTCGGCAGCGTTGGCATATCGCATCGGATCGCTTCGACACGACTCCAGATATTCCGCCATCGACATGTCGGTCTGGCTTCTAGCTTCGAAGGACCGGGCGAAAGCATTGAACAGAGAATCGTTGTACATGATCCGTCTCTCCATGGTCACCTGTAAATGCCGGACGCGCCACTCGGGTTCCAGTGTCGGAGCGTCTCAGCTTCCGTTCGCGAATCACAATCAGCACATAGGTCGATTGGACACGCGAGCGACTTCACAATGCAATGCAATAGTCGTGCTAACGGCCTCCTCCTCGTAAAGATACGGTGCCATTTCGCTCGCGTTGTAGCCGTGCTGCAACATTTTTCACCGGGTAAGTACTGAGCACGCCGTAAGGGATTTTTTAAGGAATCTGAGCGGTCGCGTGGCTCCAATCGGCGTTGGCCTGGCAATCCCAAGCAGCGAAGCTGAGAAATCCGCGGTTCTGGACCGCCCGAACGCGCGATAACGGCCTTTTGTGACGGTCGGACGGCCGGCCAGCCGTAAAAAGGCCGAGATGAACATGCGTTCATTTCGGGGTTGGGTGTTTGAACGCGCCCGGCGCCAACTGCAACTAAAGTAATATGCCGCGCGTTTAACCCGAGTCTGCCATGAAATACGTCTGCATCGCCGCCGCCATTGCCTTCGTCGTCGGAGCCCTTGCCTGTCACGCCCAGGAGGGCGTCGACAAAGCCAAAGCCACCGCCTTCGATGCCCGGATGTTCGGCGGCCCGCTCAGCCAAAAGACCTATGCCTGCTTCGTGCGTCGTTATGACGCCAGCCATCTGGCGCAGCATCCGAAGCAGAAGGTCAGCGCGATGAAGCTGCTGGTGACGGC
>DATFOT010000158.1:0-3513 GCA_035265265.1 Aestuariivirgaceae bacterium
TTCGAGAGGAGCCAGGCCGAGAGACGGCCGTGGCTCTAAGCTCCGCCTGCAGCCGGGACTTCTGAATGACGCATAAGCTTTTTCTGCTGCCGGGCGACGGGATCGGGCCGGAGGTCATGGCGGAGGCCGAGGCGCTCATCCATTGGTTCAACAAAAATGGGATCGCGTCGTTCGAAATCGAGCGAGGGCTCGTCGGCGGATCGGCTTATGATGCGCATGGAGAAGCAATCTCGGAAGCCGACATGGCACGGGCGCAGGCGGCGGATGCCGTGCTCTTCGGCGCGGTCGGCGGGCCGAAATGGGACAAGGTCGCGTATGAGAAGCGCCCGGAAGCGGCACTTCTGCGGCTGCGGAAGGAGCTTGGGCTTTTTGCCAATCTCCGGCCGGCGATCTGCTATCCAGCTCTTGCCGATGCGTCATCGCTCAAGCGCGAACTGGTGGAAGGGCTCGATCTCCTGATCGTCAGGGAGCTGACGGGCGGGGTTTATTTCGGCGAGCCGAAGACCATAACCGATCTCGGGAACGGTCAAAAACGAGCGATCGATACACAGGTTTACGACAGTTTTGAAATCGAGCGGATCGCGCGGGTCGCCTTCGAGCTGGCGCGGGCGCGGCGGAAGAAAGTGTCATCGGCCGATAAGCGCAATGTGATGAAATCGGGCGTGCTGTGGCATGAGGTGGTGAGCGGAGTGCATCGCGCCTACGGCGATGTCGAACTCGAACATGTGCTCGCAGACAATTGCGGCATGCAGCTGGTGCGGCGGCCGAAACAGTATGACGTGATCGTGACCGACAACCTGTTCGGCGACATGCTCTCAGACGTGGCGGCGATGCTGACGGGTTCGCTCGGCATGCTGCCCTCCGCTTCGCTTGGGGCAGAGGACGCAAAGACAAAACGGCGCAAGGCCCTTTACGAACCGGTGCATGGATCGGCTCCCGACATAGCCGGCAAGGGCATCGCCAATCCGATCGCCATGATCGGGTCGTTCGGCATGGCGCTGAAATATTCGTTCGGTCTCAAGGAATGGGCCGAGCGCATCGAGACGGCGATCGCCAATGTGCTCGGCAAAGGTTTGCGCACGGCCGATATTGCCGGCACTTCGGGCGAGCCCGTTTCAACCCGCGCCATGGGCGCTGCCGTTCTGGAAGAGCTCAGGGCGGCCGGGTAGGGGCCCTAATGTTTCCTTTCCTTGCGCGGGTTCTTCGCCGTCGAGCGATTGCGGACGAGCATGTTCAGGGCCTCGACAGCGAGCGAGAAGGCGATGGCGAAGTAGATGAAGCCGCGCGGAATGTGAATGTGCAGACCGTCGGCGACGAGGGCCATGCCGACGAGCAGGATGAAGGCGAGGGCGAGCATCTTGACGGTTGGATGATCTTGAATGAAATCGCCGACAGGCCTGGCAGCGGCCAGCATCACCGCTATGGCCACGACATTGGCAAGGATCATCACGGGAAGGAACTGGGACAGACCCACCGCGGTGACGATCGAATCCAGAGCGAAGACGAAGTCTATGACCATGATGATGGCGATGACACCGATAAAGGAGGCGGCATAGGCTTGCCTGGGCCCTTCGCTACCGCCCTCCACTTCCTGGTGGATCTCGCTTGTGCCTTTCCACAGCAGGAAAACACCGCCCAGAATGAAAATAACATCGCTCCAGGTCAGGGTGAAATCGCCGTAGCTGGCGATCGGGGTCTTGAGCTTGGTGAGCCATACCAGCATCGAGAGCATGGCCACGCGCAACAGCAGCGCCCCGGAAAGGCCGATGCGCTGCGCCCGGGCGCGCTGCTGCTTCGGCAGGCGCTGGGAAGCGATGCTGAGGAAAACCAGATTGTCGATGCCGAGGATGATCTCGAGGAACGACAGCGTAAAAAGGCTTATCCAGCCGTCAAAGGTGAAAATCCAGGCGTACCAGATCGACCAGTCGATTCCGGCCAGCCATTGGTTCATGCTCCGCCCCAGTGATGCAGCTATGATTCACCTTGTGCTGACTTAGGTGACAGGCCCAATTAAATCAAGGCAAACGGCGGCGTGAACGAGATTGACTCAAATGCGGAAGGTGTTAGAAGCCAGCGGCTGAGAGGGAGCTTGCCATGGGATACAAGGTCGCAGTCGTCGGCGCCACCGGCAATGTCGGGCGAGAGATGCTCAACATCCTTTCGGAACGCGAGTTCCCGGCCGACGAAGTGCATGCAATCGCCTCGCGCCGGTCGCTCGGTGCGGAGGTTTCCTACGGCAATCAAACGCTCAGATGCAAGGACCTCGAGCAGTTCGACTTCAGCGGAATCGACTTCTGCCTGATGTCGGCGGGATCGGCGGCTTCAAAGGAATGGTCGCCGAAGATCGGAGCGAAGGGCGCACTCGTCATCGATAATTCATCGTGCTGGCGCTATGACGCGGACGTGCCGCTGGTGGTTCCGGAGGTGAATGCGCATGTGCTCGAAGCCTATATGGCGAGGCGCGTGAAAAAGAACATCATCGCCAATCCCAATTGCTCCACGGCACAGCTCGTCGTGGCGCTGAAACCGCTGCACGACGTCGCCCGCGTGAAGCGAGTGGTGGTGGCGACCTATCAGTCGGTATCGGGTGCGGGCAAGGAGGCGATGGACGAGCTGTGGAACCAGACGCGCGGCATTTTCGTCACCGATCCGCCGACGCCGAAGAAGTTTCCCAAGCAGATCGCCTTCAACGTCATTCCCCATGTCGATGAGTTCATGGAAGACGGCACCACCAAGGAAGAGTGGAAGATGACCGTGGAGACGAAGAAGATTCTAGACCCGAAGATCAAGCTTACCGCCACCTGCGTGCGCGTGCCGGTGTTTGTTGGACATTCTGAGGCGGTCAATATCGAGTTCGAAAAGCCGCTGAGCGCTGAAGAAGCGCGCGAGATCCTGCGCGAGGCGCCAGGCTGCCTGGTCGTCGACAAGCGCGAGAGCGGCGGTTACGTCACGCCGGTCGAATGTGTGGGCGACTTCGCGACCTACATTTCCCGTATTCGCGAGGATGCGACCATCGAGAACGGGCTGTCGATGTGGATTGTCGCCGACAATCTGCGCAAGGGAGCGGCGCTGAACACCATTCAGATCGCGGAAGCGCTGATCAACCGCGGGCTTCTGCGCAAGGCTGCCTAGAGAGCCCCTCAGCCCTGATTGGTGATGCCGAAATCCGTCGACTTCGAACCGTCACGGGCCAGCAGAAAGCCGTCGGCCGCGAGGCCGCGCTTGAGCAACTCGCGGATCGCCGAGGCGCGGCTGGGCATGCGGCGGCTGAAACGCCAATCCTCAAGCGCCCGCATTTCCTCGGGTGAGAGCATAATCTGCAGCCGGATGTCGCGATCAATTTCCGACATGTGAATGCCCATTTGTTTCAGAACGTCAATTACTCATTCGCTCTAACTGACTAATTATGGATAGGTTCCCCCTAAGGTGCTAGTGCTCTCAAAAAGGCCAAATTACCAGCCGGCCAATTTTTGTAACTCACTGTTATGCCTTGGGATTTTTTGTATCTCTGGT
>DATFOT010000159.1:0-4101 GCA_035265265.1 Aestuariivirgaceae bacterium
TTCGATCTCGCAACGGAGGGGTGGACGATCAATTCGAAAACCGGCCCAACCGAGTTGCTGGTTGATGTGAGTGGCTGAGCGGCTCAAGCCCGCGCATGACGATGATGAAATGGGGAGAGGGAAAACTTTCTTCAACCCGAGGCGATGAGCCGGCGGAAGTTGTTTGCATTTGTGCTTACTCCAGCCGCGCGGCTTGACTGTTGGTGATTTGCCAAACCCCCGCAACCGCCAGAGCGGCAATGAGCATCTTTGCCAGATCGCCCAGGATGAATGGCGTGAACCCCTTCTGCAGAACATCGCTCCAGCCAATGAGACTTCCGAGCCACAGCAGGCCGGGCAAATAGATCAACATAAGACCCACATAGGCTGCCAATATCGCCTTTGCCCAATGCCGGTCCCATCGCTGATCCGCCAGCCAGCCCACGGCAGCTGCCGCAAGCACATAGCCCAGGAGATACCCGCCCGTCGGGCCCATCATATATGCGATCCCCAAGCCCCGCTCCGGCGTTCCGGCGAAAACCGGCAGATTGGCCGCACCCTCTACGAGGTACAAAAGCACGGTCGCCAGCCCGAGCCGAAATCCAAACGCAAGGCTGAGCGCCAGCACGGCGAACACCTGCATGGTCATCGGAACTGGGTAAAATGGAACCTTGATCTTCGCCGACAATGTCAGCAATGCGGTCCCCAAAACGACCAGCGCGATTTTTCCCAACCAGCTCGTCCGAGCTTGTGGCCACAGGTTTGCCACCAACGAGGTCTGCACGTCCTTGTCTCCTTCAATATGCGGCTATTCCAGCGCCGCTCTCATGTCATTCAACAATTTACGCCGATCACTGCGCGCCTGCATAGCGCGTTGCGTGCTTTTTCTCAATGGAGCTTAGAAAGCCACAGTGTCTCCGCCCTTCAGCGCAAGGATTTCACGCGCCTCGTCGGGCGTGGCAATCTCGAGGCCCAGCGCCTCGATGATGCCGCGGGCCTTCGTCACCTGCTCGGCGTTCGATTGCGCAAGCTGGCCGGGACCGATCCACAGCGAATCCTCCAGGCCGACGCGCACATTTCCCCCCATCGCTGCGGCGAGCGCCACGATCGGCATCTGATTGCGCCCCGCTCCCAGGACCGACCAGCGATAATCATTCCCAAACAGGCGGTCGGCCGTCCGCCGCATATGAGCCACGTCTTCCGCATGCGGGCCGATGCCGCCGAGAATGCCGAAGACGCTCTGGACGAAGAAGGGGGGCTTGACCACCCCGCGGTCGGCGAAATGTGCGAGCGTATAGAGATGGCCGATATCGTAGCATTCGATTTCAAATCGCGTGCCGTTCTCCGCGCATGTCGTGAGGATGTATTCGATATCCCTGAAGGTGTTCCGGAAAATGCGTTCCCGCGAGGTTTCCAGATAGCTCTCCTCCCACTCGTGCTTGAACGATCGGAAGCGTTCGAGCATCGGATAGAGGCCGAAATTCATCGATCCCATGTTGAGCGAAGCCACTTCCGGCTTGAAGATTGCGGCCGGTCGTGCCCGATCCTCGATGGTCATCGTCGCCGCGCCGCCCGTCGTGATGTTGATCACGCAATTCGATCGCTGCTTGATGATCTTCAGAAACGGCAGGAACGCGTCCGGCGACTGGTCGGGCCGGCCGTCCATCGGGTTCCGCGCATGCAGATGAATGATCGCGGCTCCGGCCTCGGCGGCGCCAATAGCTGCTTCTGCGATTTCCTGCGCGGTGATCGGCAGATGCGGCGACATCGACGGCGTATGGATTGAGCCTGTCACCGCACAGGTGATGATGGCCTTTCGCTTCGCTGCCATGGCCTGGCTATGCCGCGACGATGCCGGCGATCAGCCGGTTCACTTCCCCCGCCGCCTCCATATGGGGCATGTGGCCGGCAGTCGGAATGATATGAACTGTCACCTTGCTCGGCAGCCCTTTGGCGTGCTCTGCCGGAATAATTTGATCTTTCGCGCCAAAGATCACCTGTATCGGCACTTTGATGCTTTCAAGCTTTGCCCGCAGATCGGCGCTCTGCTTTCCACCGCCAAAGACGCTCTTGGCCGTCTGGCGCAGAACGCCATCCACGCCGTCAAGCCGTTTGTACTTCAGGACATCGTTGATCATGTCCCTGCTGACCAGGCTCGGGTCGGCAAACAGCTTTTCGAGTTGCGGCTTAAGATCCTTTCTCCCCGTGGCCGAGATGAATCCTTCGATATAGTCCATGTTGATCTCGGGCCCGAGGCCCGCGCTGGAGATGAGAATGAGCGATGCTGCCATCGCCGGCTTCTCGGCAGCCAGTTGCAGAACGATCGCACCGCCGAGCGATTGCCCGACGAGATGTGCGCGCTCGATCCCCAGGCTGTCCATAAAGCCCGCCAGCGCACCGGCGAACTCCTGAATCGTCCCCTCATTGACCGATTTGTCGGAAGCTCCATGTCCGGGCAGATCGACGGCATAAGTCGTGTGGTCCTGCGCCAGCACCGGCTGGTTGAACATCCAGCTGTTCAGGTCGCCCGCGAAACCGTGCACGAAGATGATCGGCGTGCCTTCCGCCTGACCGGCCTTGACGTAATTGATCTGCTTGCCGGCCACCGAAACCTTTCCGCTCTCCGGCCCTTCAGTCGCGGCTTTGCTTGCAGCGGCCGCGAATTCCTCGTCGAATTTCTCGATAAATGCATCGACCTCGGCCGCACTTGCCCCCTCCCCGACCACGGCCATGAGGGCGCCCACCGGTAGCGTCGAGCCCTCGCTCGCCACCCGGCGCAGGATTTTTCCCGCAACCGTTGACTCCATGGCATTGGCGATCTTGCTGGTCTCGATGTCGCAGATCTCGACGCCCGGCCGGATGTCGGCTCCCTCCTCCACATGCCATTTGGTCAGCATGCCTTCCGCCATGGCGAGGCCCCATTTCGGCATGACGATCGGTTTGATGTTCGCGTTCATGCCGCGGCCTTCTGCCTGATCTTGTGCACGGCGGCGACGATCTTGTCGGCATTCGGCAAATAGAGATCTTCGAGCGCCGGGGAGAACGGCACCGGCGTATGCGGTGCCGTGACCATCTGCACGGGAGCTTCAAGGGCGTCGAACGCCTCTTGTGCGACCAGAGCCGCAATGTCGGTTGCCATGGAGCAGCGTGGGTGGGCCTCGTCCACCACCACGAGCCGGCCGGTGTTCTCAACGCTTTCGAGGATCGTATCCGTGTCTAGGGGCGAGGTCGTGCGCGGGTCGATCACCTCGCACGATATACCTTCCCGGGCGAGTGTATCTGCCGCCTGATTGGCCAGCATCACCATCCTGCCCAGAGCCACTATGGTCACGTCCTTCCCATCACGCAGCACATTGGCCTCGCCGAAAGGTATTGCATAGGCCTCCTCGGGAACGTCTTCTTCGATGTCGTAGAGCATTTTGTGCTCGAAGAACATCACCGGGTCATCATCACGGATTGCCTGGATCAGGAGCCCCTTGGCCTCATATGGCGAAGACGGCACCGCACATTTGAGCCCCGGTATGTGCGTGAAGACGTTATAAAGAATTTGCGAGTGCTGGGCGGCAGCGCGGAACCCGCCCCCGATCATGCAGCGGATCACGACCGGCGTCGTTGCCTTGCCGCCGAACATGTAGCGAAACTTTGCTGCCTGGTTGAAGATTTGGTCGAAACAAACCCCCATGAAATCCACGAACATGAGTTCGGCGACCGGTCGCAGGCCCGATGCCGCGGCCCCGATCGCGGCACCGATGAATCCGGATTCACTGATGGGCGTGTCAAACACCTGATTGGGAAAGCGCTTTGACAGCCCCTTGGTGACGCCGAGAGGTCCACCCCATGCATCGGATTCCCCCGGCGCGCCGGTGCCGCCCGATACATCCTCGCCCATGATGATGACACGCGAGTCGCGCTCCATTTCCTGTGCGAGCGCCTCGTTGATCGCGGTCCTGAATGAGAGTTTCCTGGCCATTGCTTTGTGTTCCTCGCCTCAATAGGAAACATAAACGTCGGTGTGCAGCTCGGCCGCCGCTGGATACGGCGCAGCCTTGGCGCGCATCACGGCGTTTTCGATGATCTCGGCCGTTTCATTGTCGATCTCCGCCAATTGCTGCCTCTCGAGCA
>DATFOT010000160.1:0-10705 GCA_035265265.1 Aestuariivirgaceae bacterium
CCTATCAGATGTATGTCATGCCGCAGCGGCTGCCAAAGCTGGTCTTCGCCGGCACATCGACGATCCTGTTTGCCATCGTCAATTTGGTGAAGCTTCTCCCCTATTGGGCGCTGGGTCAACTCAGCGTGGATAATCTGAAAACTGCGGCGTGGCTGTTTCCGATCGGAATCGTCGCCACGCTCATGGGGGTGCGCCTGGTGAAGGTGCTGCCGGAGGAATTGTTCTACCGCCTCATCACCATAGGTCTCTTCCTGGTTTCGGCGAAGCTCGCCATCGACGGGGCACGAGCATTGCTGGCCTAGGCCCATGGCACGCGGTGCGGGCGCAGTGATAAGATACCGCACATGATCACATTTTTTGTTCTGCTCGTCGCTGCCGTGCTGATCGGGTTGTTTGCGGAATCGAACTCAACCAGGGTCATCGGAATCTCGATCGTTGCGGCCATTGCGGTGCTGGTTGGCGGATATCTCTACTGGCGGGACACTGCGACGAGTGTGTCCCGGCAAGCCCGCCCGACGGTGCCGGCGCAGACGCGCGTTCCAGGCCAGGCGCTTACGGAACTTTCACCTTCAGACATCGCAATTGCCGGAATCAATCTTGAAAGCGGTGTAGAAACCTATTGGGGAATCGACGGCAAGCAATATCAGCGACCAAATCTGGAGACCTGGACACTCTCCGGGAAGGTAAGAAATATATCCAGGGATCACCGGGTGAAGGACGTGGCGCTGAAAGTGCAGCTTTATTCCTGTCCATCATATTTCACCACGCCGGTCGCGGCCATAAAGTTCGAAGAGCTGTCGCTGATCTGCAGCCGGATCGGTGAGCGCAGCGTGGGCCTTTATGGTCTCGATCTGCCGCCGCAGGCAGAGAAGACATTCTCCGAGCCGGTGAGCTTTCCCAATCAAGGCGAAGCGATCAACTGGCGATTTTGGGTCGCGGTAGCGCGGGTTGTGGCTCAGCCGCTGTGAGGATCAAATAATAATCATAAGGGCAAACCAAGCCGCCGCGGCAACCCGGGCAAAGGTCGCAAAGAACGGGTGGCCCGAAAAAGACTCGGCACTGCGCCAGACGCCAACCAGGACCAGGAAATTATAGGGAAGCGGCAGAAAATGCAGCGCGACAGCAGCTGGCGCCGGCATGCCGCCCGCCATGGCCACCAGGCCTACGCCGGTTGCCAAGAGATTGAAGAGCGTGCCGAAGACAATGGTGAAGGACCAGAACACCTGGCCCAAAGGCAATTCACCCCGCCACAGATCGCCGATAGCCGAAGTCATCTGACGCATGGCCTAGTTGCGCTCGACGGAGCCGGGATTGCAAGACTCCGGTGTCGAGGCAAATTGTTAAAACAGACGGGCGAATATAACGCATGCAGCCGATCCATTTTAAAACCTTCTGCGGCGGATTTTTCCTGATGCTGGCGGCATTAGGATTGCCGGAAGCGGCGGTGGCCGCGGAATTGGCGGCCGTCGAGGGCTACCCTAAGGGTTCCATCGTGGTGCGAACACAGGAACGGCGCCTTTACTACGTTGCGGGTTCGGGGATTGTCCTGCACTACCCCGTGGCGGTCGGCCGGCCACAAAGGCAATGGCAGGGTGAAACGCGGATCGCGCGAAAGCTCAGGAATCCGACCTTCGTGCCGCCGGCCTTCGTAAGAAAGCGCGAACCCTCGCTTGCACGATCAATCCCGCCTGGCCGCGACAATCCGCTCGGGGCCGCCGTTCTCGTACTCGGCGACGGGACCTATGGCATTCACGGCACCAACAGACCTGAGCTGATCGGCACGGCCGTTTCTTATGGCTGCATCAGAATGCGCAATTCCGATATTCTCGACCTGTTCAGCCGGGTCAAGGTCGGAACACCGGTGTTCGTCGTCAGATAACCGACTTCGCCTTGCCGTGCTTTCCGGGATCGGGCGTGTAAGGGACGAACTTGCCACGGGCCGCATCCCACATGCGGTAGAAGGGCGCTGAGCGGGTTTCGCCCCATACATCTTCGAAATTAATGTGACCGAAGAAATAAACCTGGCCTGCACCGTTCTTGATTTGCTCCGCTTCGACCGCGGCCAGCGGCGTTCTGACCCAAGCTGAGAATTCCTCGGTCTCCTGGCCTGGTTGCACCACCGCCTCGCTTGGGAAAAACTCCTCGAAATCATCGGCGGGTATCGGCGTACCCGTCCAGCAGACGACACTTGCCTTAATGTCGGTTATGAAAGCTGCAGTTTTCCCGTAATTCTTGAAGCGGAACTGGACAAACGGCCACTGGCGGTTCGTATCGCTTCCTTCGATCACCGCCTTGATTGCAGCCCGGATGTTTTCCTTGAGAACGACGGGATGCATGTAGGCACGTTCGACAATGGCGATGTTCTGGGCGGCAAGGATAGCAGCCCTGGCGCTCGATTGGGCGGCATCGGCAATCGCGCGATGCTGCGCCTGGCCGGCACGCCATAACACATAGGTCGCGAGCCAGAGGCCAATGAGAAAAAGGCCGATGGCAAAAATCCAGATCGCGAGAATGGTCCTGGCGTCGAGAAATCCAAAATCTGGCATGAAAGGTATTTGCCGCGCATAAAGATCAAATCCGAAGGCGTCCTATCAGGTTCCCCCGCCACACGGCAACCATCACAGTCAGATGCGCCGGCCGATCCAGAATGCTGCCGCGCTCAGTACACCGTCAGGCCGGCGACGAGCGGCGGCAGGATGTCGGTCAAGCTGTGGCCTGACGGCCCTTGGAACCGCAAAGGGAGCCGAGACGTTGGCGCCAGTGTGACCGGCAGGGTGCCGCCGTCTTTCCCACCAAATGGGAGTAAACGCCCGAGCTTGCCGCCAGTTGTTAAACCCCGTGCCGGTGAGACTAGGTTGCAATTCACAGTTAGACTACACTTGCCCGATGCCGAGCATTAACGACCTTCCGATCGAACGCCGATTCCAGCTGCTGGTAGAGGCGGTGGTCGATTATGCGATCTTTCTGCTCAATCCCGAGGGGATCGTCGCCAGCTGGAACGCCGGGGCGCAGCGGATCAAAGGCTATTCCGCCAAGGAAATAGTGGGCCAGCATTTCTCGCTGTTCTATTCAGCGGAAGATCGCCAAAAGGGAACGCCGCAGGCCTCGCTGGCGGCCGCCGCCCAGGCGGGCAAATATGAGTCGGAAGGCTGGCGCTACAGGAAGGACGGCACGAAATTCTGGGCCAGCGTGGTGATCGACGCCGTTCGGTCCGAATCCGGCGAGCTTCTGGGTTTTGCAAAGGTGACCCGAGATATCACCGAGCGCAAACAGAACGAAGAGAGGCTGCTGAATGCACGAGAACAGCTCTTGCAGTCGCAAAAGATGGATTCCATCGGCCAGCTTACGGGCGGCATCGCTCATGATTTCAACAATTTGCTCACGGTAATCCTGTCGGGCTCGCAAATGATGGAGCGGCTTGCCCAGGGCAACGAAAATCTCCTGCGGCTCATCGGACATATCAGACATGCGGTTGAACGCGGCGAGAAGCTGACACGGCAGCTCCTAAGCTATTCACGCCGGCAGGCTCTGAAGCCGGAGTTATTGAACGTGGCTGAAGCGCTGAGCGTCTTCATTGAAGGAATGCTGAAGACGGTGGCAGGTAACATTGAGATCAAGCGCGACATAGCCGACGATCTTTGGCCGGTGGAAGTCGATCCGAATGAGCTCGACCTCGCCCTGATCAATATCGCCCTCAACGCGCGTGATGCCATGCCGAAGGGGGGACAGCTGCGTATTCGGGCACGCAATGAGATTTTGGGGCCGAACGGGGCGCAGCCCGGCCAATATGTAGCGATCAGCGTGATCGACACAGGTATGGGTATGACGCCCGAAACCCTGGCGAAGGCCACGGAGCCATTCTTCACGACGAAGCCGAGAGGAACGGGAACGGGATTGGGCCTGAGCCAGGTCTATGGGTTTGCCAAACAATCAGGCGGCAACCTGCATATCGAAAGCGTTCTGGGAAGAGGTACGACTGTCACTTTGCAGCTCCAGGCCGCGCATATCGCATATTCGGCGGGCGTGGTTGCGAGCCATGCCAGAGGTTTCACAGTCCTCGTTGTTGAGGATGAAGTGCTGGTGGCCGAAATGGCCCGATCGATCCTTTCGCATGCCGGTTACAATGTCGAACTGGCGCATGAAGCAAGAAGAGGATTGGAAATCCTCCGCAGCACGAAGGTCGATGCGGTTTTTTCCGACATCGTGATGCCTGGCGGAATGAACGGTATCGAGCTCGCCGACAGAATCCGCACCGAGCTACCGGAAATCCCCATACTTCTGACCACAGGCTACTATGAGTTGCCCGATCCGCGCTCCCTTGAGCATAGCCTGCTCAGGAAGCCCTATGACGAAGCCTCGCTGCTGGCGGCGATGGAGACTGTTCTAAACCCGTAAGCGCTGGGGCTGTCTCGGCCGGCGCCAATCGTCAATTGAATTTCGGCGCCTGGCCGCTGCGGCCGATAATCCAGCCCAGCACCAGCGTGCCGGCGAGAATGCCGAAAATCGTGCTTCGCGAACCGTTCTTCAGCAGGTCTGCCGTCGCATCCACGACATCATCGCTCGCCGCGGCGATCTGGGAGGTTACCGTTTTCACAACATCGTCCGAGGGTCCTTCGGTGTGCGGGGCATGCGCCATAAGCGAGCGAACCGCTGAGGACAGCGAGGAGCGAAGATCGATGGCGGAAAATCGATGGCCCGAGGCTTCGGCCGAAACTGCGCCCTCAGCGGCGCGGCTGCCTGGGTGGCGCGGAATGTCGCTGAATGCCTCGCGCGAGGGTAATTCGGCCGAGCCTTGCCGGTTTCTTCCAAACATCAGGCCCTCCTTCGATTGAACATGCCGCACACGACACCGATCAACAATGCGCCGGCCAGCGCAGTCAGGGGCTGGCGACGCGCAAAGCCTTCCAAATCCTGGGCCATGGAGCGGGCGCCAGTGGCAGCGCTTCCCATCATCGCCGAAGCACAGCCGGCGGCAGCAACGCTCGTCGCATGGACCCGATCAATGATGGTTTCGCCAATGGCCCGCACCGTGCGCGGCGCGCCGGCGGGTTGCCGGGGCGGCGAATAGGCCCTGTCGAATGGCGCTATATGATCGGCGAAATCACGGTCGGATTCCTGCGACCAGTCCGGATAAGGAGGCTGCTCGCTCAAGGGTTCAGCCTGGCTGCGATACGGCATTTGACCCTCCCTGCATGACCTAAAGCGGTCAACAATCAAATCATCTGTATAGTTCCGGAAGGGGCATCAAGGGTGCAGCTTGGCGAGCATCCTCCGATGGGTCTCGAGCTGAGACCGGAGTGCTTCCAGCAGGCGGCTTTCGCGCTCGGCCAGGCGGCCAAAATCTGGGGCAATCCGTTCTGCAGACATGGCCTTGTCATCATGACGGCCCATGGGAAGGTCACGATACCCAGCCATTTCACGCGATAGCCCGGCTAGGCGATCAGCGATGTCACGGTGCTGCGAGAGGAGACGGGCGTAAGCCTCGTGTTCACGCTGCGAGCTGGGATCGGTCAAATCGAGGGCCGTCATATGGACCTCGAGATTGTCGGCCATGGCGGCCATGAACTCGGCAAGCCTGCCGTGAAGGGGTGCATGCTCGGCAAGACCCTGGCCGCAGGTTGCAGGATTGGAGCGATTATCGGCAGCGGTCATGGGAGGCCCTGTCACGGAATGGCTTTGTTGGAACTAACCCCGGCCTGCGGCTTTTGCCAAGTATGACATCTCATGAGCTGCATGAGCAATTGCGTCGAACCGATGAAGTCCTTGGTCGGCTAGCGGACCTTATCAACCAGCAAGAACGTCTGGTCGTCGTCTTGGGAGCGGAGGGCCGCCCAACGGAGCATGCCGCGGGCTTGTTGGCTTCCTTTCGGCAGGCCGAAGCAGCGGTTGCAGCCTACAAGCAGGACCTCCAAGTGCGTAGAGAAGAGCCGGCATTGTCGGCAAACGAGATGAGCGACATCAAGAGCGAGATCCCCGTGACATATCTGTAATTTCACAGCTTTTGAACAGCCAACGGCAAAGGAATAGCGAATGGCAACGGCAGAGGAACGTTTGATGCAATGGCTGCGGGATGCCCATGCGGCCGAGGAACAGGCGGAAACAATGCTCACGGGCATGGCAGCCCGGCTGCAAAGCTATCCAAAGTTAAGGGCACGCATAAAGAAACATATTACCGAGACAAAGCGCCAGGCGCGGCTCGTGCGCGGCTGCATCAAGCGGCGCGAGGGCAGAACGTCCATCATCAAAGACACCGGGGGGAAGCTCCTCGCCACCGGGCAGGCGCTGAGCGGCATGTTCGTGGGTGATGAGGTGATGAAAGGCTCGCTCGCCTCCTATGCGTTCGAGGCGATGGAAATCGCCTCCTACACAATTCTGATAAACGCCGCCAAACACGTCGGTGACAAGGAAACGGCGCGCGTGTGCGAGCAGATTCTCAAGGAAGAGAAGGCTATGGCCTCGTGGCTGGAGAAAAACCTGCCAATGCTCACGCGCCAGTATCTCCGGCTCGAGGAAACACCCGGCGCCGTGGCGAAGCATTAACGAGCCGCCGTTTCGGTTCAGCCGGGGTCATTCGGAACAATGCATTACATATGGTGTTTGGCTTCTAGTACTGACATAGGAGGATCAAATGCCAAATCAAAACCAGAACCAAGGTGGCCAGCGTAGTGGCCAAAGCCGGGGCGGCGGTGGATCACGCGGCGGCCAGGGCGGCGGCAAAGGCGGCGGCCAAGGGGGGCAGAAGCAAGGCGGCCAGGATAACCGCTCCCGTTAAATTTCCTGCAGAAGCTTGGCGCACCTAACTGGTGCGGCCAAGCCGCAATTCGAAGGAATATGGCATGAAAGCAAAGTGGATGATCGGGGCACTTACGGCTCTGGCATTTTTCGCCGGACCACTCATGGCGCAGACAACGCAGCCGGCCCAGGAGCAAGCCCCCACGACAACGACCACCCCTGACACCGCTGCTCCGGCCACAGGCGGTGATGATACGGATTATGGCTGGATCGGCCTGCTGGGCTTGATTGGCCTTGCCGGGCTGATGGGTCGCCGCAATGCCGACTACCGGACCGGGACTGGAACGGCAGGAACGACGGGATCGACGACGACACGGTCGACGCGCGACTCGCTCTAAGCGTTACTCCGACGCGCTTTGCGGTGATGTTGATTTTCGGCTGAGGCCATAACCGGCCTCAGCTTTTTCATGTTCCGCTTGCTGTCGTCAATTCGGAGCCAATCAATCACGGGCCCATGCGCTATCGATAGGGAAAGCATACCAATACGATCAGTGCAACGACGCTAGTCCGATTGTAGTTCTGTGAGAATTCCCACTTTGGAGGATGCCATGAGGTCGGCCCCATTGCGGGCAAGCACAGCAACAGGTGGCCACCGTCCCGGCAGCCAGCAGAGCTTTCCGATGTCGGCAGGTATTCTATTTGGCCTCGGCCTCGGCGGGTTTTTCGACGGGATCATCCTGCACCAGGTGCTGCAATGGCACCACATGCTCACAAGCGCCGGCTACCCTGCCGACAGCGTGCCCAATTTGGAACTCAACGTGCTTTGGGATGGCATCTTTCACATGGGCACGTATGTTTTCACCGCTCTGGGATTGCTAATCCTGTGGCGCGCTTCGCGCCGAAGCCACGAGCGATGGTCATGGAAGCTGCTCCCGGCCACAATGCTCATCGGCTTTGGAGCATTCAATCTTTTGGAGGGGCTGATCGATCACCAACTGCTCGGCATCCACCACGTTAATGAAACGGTGCCCCGCGAGCAGTGGATTTACTGGGACATCGGCTTCCTGATCTGGGGTGCGGCCATGCTGCTTGGCGGCTGGTTGCTTTTGCAGAGCGAGAGGCGAAGGATATCGACGCCTTGATTTCGGCCCGATTGGCCGTAAGGCTTGAATGTGCCAGAATGGTCAACCCTTGTTGCCTTAACAATGCGCCGTTTTGCACCAGCAAACATTATCCTGGTCTATCAAGAGTCCCGCATCGACTGGAATGACTTCAACGATATTGCTCGACGCATTGTCGCCAAAGCCCCGCACATCAACGTGCACTTTGTTGTGCCTCAAGACACGATTGACATGCTTCCCCCTCATGTGTGGCAGTTGCCTACCATTACGGTGAGCTTTGGGGCCACGGGGAGATTCGTTCCACTTCGAGGACCAGTGTTTGCCAACAAAGCTATTCCAAAGCTGAATCAGGCCGCACTTCTCGAACGGGCTGGTGTGGCTACTCCCAAAACGGCTTTGTTTCAGTTCGGGATGCAACTCAGCACGGAGGAATGGGGGGAGTTCGTTATCCTGAAGCCGGCCTCCCTTAGCTTGTCCTCGAGCGGGGAGGGTATCTACCTCTACCGTAGCAGACGACTGCAGGGTCTAAGAGCGGACGATCTGCCAGAACACCATTTCGCGAGACGGACCCGGATGTTGGTTCAGCGCCTTGTGGACACTGGCGAGCGGCCTTCAAAACAGCGCATCACCACATTGTTTGGCGAACCATTTCATTGGGCTTACTCTGAAAACAGAGCAGCCCGCCCCTCCCTGCTTGCTTCCGATGAACTGCTCGATGGAGCGGTAGTCTCGACAAGCGCGAGCGGCCAACGTACATGGTCGTACCGAGAGCCCTCCCAGGAAATGTTCGATTTCGCCCGGCGCGCGGCGGCAGTATTCCCGACAACACCTTTGTTGGGACTCGATATCCTGTCGTGCAATGTCACCGGCAAGCTCTATTGCCTCGAAGTCAATGCCGGCGGGAATGTCTGGCATTATTCATCGAGCCTCGCGGCTGAAGAACGCGCAAGACACCCCGAAAACTTCCCCAACGCGCAACAAAAGCACTGGTCTTTTGACAAAGCCGCCGAAATTCTGATCAACAAAGCCTTGCTTGCAGCTTACTGAGAGCACTTGCGCACGAACTGCACCCAGCCGAAACGCACTGTATTCTTACAGCTTGTCCATCTCGGCAAAAGGGTCCACATTTGTGTGGAAGCGAACGCATCTCCGCTCCATATAAGAACAGGAACTGAAGCGGCCCATGGTGCCGCACAACGGGTGGCGAATGCGACCACCGGTGCTCCTCGACAGGAGTACGGACAAGCCGATCCGCCTCAAGGCGGAGAGTTCAGCGCTCAATAGGTAAACGATGCGGCTAGGGCCTTAGCGCTCGCTCTTGTCCATTGAAGGACAATTGCTATGGATACTCGCACTGCCATTAATACAACCTCTAATCGACTGCTCAATTTTCTCTCGCCTTCTGATCGGGAATGTCTCGCATCTCACATGGATCGGGTGTCACTAGTGGTGCGCCAAACTCTCGAAGAGCCCGGTCAGCCCATCGAGCACATCTACTTCCCCGAGGACGGCGTTGCTTCCGTGGTGGGCACATCGAATGGCATGGGCCAGTATGAGGTTGGTATGATCGGCAAGGAGGGAATGACCGGGCTCATGGTCGTTCTCGGCAACAGCCAATCTCCCCTGCACACCTTCGTGCAGGTAGCCGGGTCAGGCCTAGTCATGAGTTCAGCGCATCTGAGGAAGATCATGGCCCAGCGCTCGACAATCCGCGACGTATTGTTGATGTTTGTGCAGGTCTATCTTATTCAGACTAGTCAGACGGCAGTCGCCAATGCTGCTGCGGTGCTGCCGCAAAGGCTCGCCCGCTGGCTTCTCATGTGCGAAGACCGGCTGACCTCCAAGCACATTCCCCTCACCCATGAGTTCCTGTCGATCATGCTCGGCGTGCAAAGGTCAGGCGTGACCATCGCCATGGGGGAATTGGAACACAGCGGGCTCATCAGGGCAGATCGAGGAATGGTGCACATTCTCGACCGCAAGACTCTCATAAAGCTCACCAACGGTTCCTATGGATTGGCTGAAGCGCAATATGAGCACTTGTTCGCCCCGCGGACGGCTTGAACTGTGTTTGGAACCATCGCGGCGGCTTTCCGATGCGGACGAGAAGTGTTCATCGAACGGCTTAAGGCGGACCTGCCGGACGGCGCGCTCAAAGCCGCCTCTTCCCAAATGACTTAAAATTGCCCCCGTTTGGTCATTCCCAAGCCCCGGAGTGGCCAACGAGTCTGTTCGACCTTCCTGGAGTTACTGGGAATTTGGAGGGACGGGGAGAGGAGAGCGGATTTTCCCCGATTGCGTCGAATGGCGCGGCTCTAACAGGATGAGGGAAATGAAAAAACTATTGGCGGGTGCAGCGTTCGCAGCTCTTGTTTCGGTATCTCCGGTCATGGCGGCAGATATGCCGGTCGAGCCTATAGTCGAGGAGGCTCAAGCCAATTGGTATGTGTCACTGCACGGCGGCTGGAAGTTCGGGGAGGATTGGAACGACGAGCTGGATGCATCCCATGGCGATCCGTTATCCGATGCCTTTGCCGATCTGACCATCGATGCAGATGATGGGTGGCGGGTCGGCGGCGCTCTTGGTTACTCATTCAATAACTGGTTAGCCCTTGAAGGGGAAGTTGCCTACATGAAGCAAGATTTCAATTCGGTCGAGTTTGACGAGACCGGCGGCGAATTTGCCGGCTTGGACCTGCTTGATCCTTTTGATCTTGGCGGCGATATTTCAATTCTTACCGGCATGGTCAACGTGATCGTCGGGATCCCGCTGGGTGATATATTCCGGCCTTACATCGGTGGAGGTATCGGCGCAGCACATGTGAACGCCGACGCCATTATATCCGACCTCG
>DATFOT010000161.1:0-3924 GCA_035265265.1 Aestuariivirgaceae bacterium
TGCATATGACCTGAACTCTGATCCAGGAGCCTATGACAGCGATCTAGAGACGATAGAGGACGGCGTGGGCGAAATAACAATAAAGGTGGAGAACCAAAATGAGCGCACGCACTTTCCCAGGGCCGTGGCGGGTTGAGACGACAAAAGGCGGCCACTTCGTCACAAGGACGCAAGTGGCTTTCGATCTGCTACGAGTATACACGTAAAGATGAGGCCCTTCGCAGCTACATGACGCATGCAGAAGTTGTCAGTGATTGCGGAGGCAATTGCAAACATACCGGAGTCGGCCACACGAGGGGTATCTCCGCTCGACCCGAAATTGAGCGACTTTCAAGTCCGCCCTTCCTAAGCTTTTTACTTTGCTTTGGCCGCCCTTTCAATGAGCTCGGCCACTTCTTTCGGTTGCGAGACGTAGATGGCATGGCTGCCCTTTACCTCGACGACGGTCGAGCCGGCACGCTTCGACATCTGACGCTGCGCGTCTGGCGGAATCATCTTGTCCTCGTCTGCGATCAGATACCAGCTCGGCTTCACTTTCCAGGCCGGTTTGCTGATCTTGCCGTTTAGTGCCTCAACACCCCAGGGCGTCTGTGCATCAGCCATGAAGGCAGCCTTTTGCGGATCGACGTCGGCTGCGAAGGAGGCAGTGAACTTCGCCTTGTCGAGAGCCAGAAAACCGTTCTGTGGGGGGAGAATCGGCGGCACTGGCGCTCCGGGTACCGGATTAGCAATGAGCGAAGCAACGGACTCACCCGCGTCGGGGGCAAAGGCTGCAATATAGACCAGCCCCACAACTTTCGGGTTATTGCCTGCTTCGGTAATGACTACTCCCCCATATGAATGACCTACGAGGATTACAGGCTTGGATTGGGCATCGATGACAAGCTTTGTGGCGACTACATCGCCGGCAAGCGTCACCGTGGGATTCTGAACGATACTGACCTCGTAACCGACCTGCTTCAAAATACGATAGACGCCTTCCCAACCCGAACCATCCACGAATCCCCCATGGACAAGAACAATCGCCTTTTGGGGCCCATCCGCGGCGACGGCGGGTACAGCTGCGAGCGTGCTTGCGAGCGATAAAGCTGCTCTGATTAGCAGTGGCGACAGCGTGTTCATTCTGCTTCTCCGTTCAGTTGAGATCAGCTCGCGGATAAATAGCGTTGCCTGCAATACGGCCAATATCAAGGCAGCACTGGAGTCGCTTTATACGGAGAGGCAACGCTACGATGAGCTGGGGCTTCCCGCCACCGCCGAAAGGCGCCCCTTTGACGAAACGTCCGCAACACCAAAAGCCCCATTTGGCGCAATTGGCTGGAGCCGGAAGTTCCGGTGTGGTAACCGCGTTTTGCGAATGGACGGCTTCTAGGCTTAAGGTCCCGCATTTGGTTCGCTCTCGATGATACGCGGCGCCCTTTGCCTTCGCCGGGTCTGGCGGTCGTGGATGGGCGAGCGCAAAGGAGAGGCCGAGAACACCGTCTGTTCTCAATTCTCACGACGGAAGTGAATGACCTTGTGCGGCCGATCCATGTCAAGGCAATGTCAGTGATATGTTGTGCGATGAGGAAGGCTGGGACACTTGGCTAACCGGCTCCGTCGACGAGGCCCTGCAATTGCAATGCCCTTTGCCGCCAGTGAGGTTTGGTATCGCGGCCAAGAAACGAGAACGAATGATGGCCCGCGACTGGGAGGCGGAGTTTAAGGCGCTCAATGAGCGGGAGCGCTTGGCTTTCGCCAAACTGGGCAAGGCCCTGTATAAGCTGGGCGGCAATTCGCAAGCCGTGGTCGCCGATGAGTTGGAGCAGGCTAACGCCGAGTGGCAAGCGGCAAAAGCGGCTATGGCAGAGTTTGTCGCAGCGTTTCGCTCTCGACGAGAATAGGTCCTGCCAGGGACTTCTTACGATTCAGAAAACCCGAAGCTTTTCTGCATCGTTGGAACCCCATTGGAACCCCAGTGCCAGGACGGCCCGTCCGGACTTTTGCTAAACCACTGAAAGGATTGGCGCGCCGAGCAGGATTCGAACCCACGACCCCCAGATTCGTAGTCTGGTGCTCTATCCAACTGAGCTACCGGCGCCCATGGGCCGCTGAGCCATCGAGCCAGCGGCCTGGAGGCCCTCACCTAATACGCTGGGATGGATAAAGCAAGCGCGGGGTCAATCAACCGGCGGCGCGCTCGCCGCGGCGGCCGGTTTTCAGGGCAGCGAGGCGATCGGGAATGACGACCCAGAATTCCGTGCCGGCCGCGCTCGACACCACAAGCTTGATCTCGCCGCCATGAGCGCGGGCGAGCTCGCTTGCTATGGCAAGCCCGAGACCGGTGCCGCCGGGGCGGGCCGAACCCTGAAAGGCCTCGAACAGATGGTCGCGTGCCTTTTGCGGGATGCCCGGACCATTGTCCTTAACGGTGATGGTCACCCCTGTCGCGGTGCGATGCGCACTCACGCGCACCGCACCTTCAGCGGCGGGCTGATCGGTGAAGGAGCTTTCGAGCGCCTGAACGGCGTTGCGGGCAATATTCGTGAGTATGCGGAAGAGATGATCGCGGTCGGCATCGACGACGATCTCGGCCGTCACTTCGTTGAACAGCACCACGCGAGGAGAGGCGCTGATGGCAAGCGCTTCGATGATTTCCTCAATGAGCGCATGCAGGCCGACGCGCTCGCGGCGAGGCGGTGCTTCCTCGGCACGGCCGAATTTCAGCGTCTGAACACAAAATTCGATGGCCCGGTCGAGCGAGGCGATGAGTTTCGGCACGAATTTCTGCACGGTCGGGTCGTTCACCATGGCGAGGCGATCGGAAATCAGCTGGGCGGAAGCAAGCATGTTGCGGAGATCGTGGCTAACCTTGCTCACCGCGAGGCCAAGTGCGGCGAGGCGGCTTTTGTGCTGCAGGGTAGAGATGAGCTCGAGCTGCATATGATTGAGCTCGCGCTCGGCAATGCCGATCTCGTCGCGGCGGCCACTTGGCGCGATGACGCGCGAGGAATCTTCCGGGTTGGCTGAGAAAGCCAGCATGTTCATCGTCATTCGCCGGATCGGGCGCACAAGGACAGTGTTGAGCGCAATGAAAACAAGAGCCGCGACGATGAGGGAAAGGATGATGGAAAGGATCAAAATGTTGCCGGCATAGCTCAGCATGGCTTGGCGCAGCGGCGCCTCATCCAGAGCGATCGATATTTCGTCTCCCGACATGTTTGGCGGCGTATCGACGACACCGATCAGGCGGTTGTCGTAGCTGAACAGCGTGCCGAAGGCATCGACGATCCACTGCATCCACAGGCGCTCGCGGATGTCATAGGATTGGGCTATCATGAGCTCGCCCCCGTCGCGCAAGATAAGCTGGCGGGCATCATCGCGGCTCAAGGCGACGATCCGGACCTTGGCACCCTTCAAGAGCTCGTTTCGAAGCGTGTTGGAAACCTGGCCCCCGGGAGCGGCCTCGGCAGCCAGAGCAGCAATCTCCGCGGTTGCAACACGCTCCTTGAGCCAAGTGATGCGGAAATTGGCGATCGAGGGAAGAAAAATCAGCACTTCGCCGATCATCACGAAGAGAACGGTCAACGCCAGAAGCTTGCCGGACAGGCCGCGCCACCAGTTCGGGCGCGGCGCTTCTGCCGGCGCGTGCTGCTTTTCAGGACTGTTCAGAGCACTCATCTCGCTTTAGCCGAAGACTGCCATCATATCGGCGATGCGGCGTACCCACGGATTGGATGCAAGCCCGGCATAGGAGGCGATCCCGGCCTTTTTTCCCATTTCCGACAGCGTCGGATAAGGCACTACAGCATCGGCCATGGTTCTGAGCCTTTCCCCCGATCGGGTCAAGTGCACCCAAGGAAAGAGCAGCTCGCCCGCGTTCACCCCGACAATGGCAGCACCGAGGACGCGTTTTTTCCGGTCCAGAACGATCCTCATGCAGCC
>DATFOT010000162.1:0-3105 GCA_035265265.1 Aestuariivirgaceae bacterium
AGATGCTGGCCGACAAAGGCATCGCCTAGTACAGATCCACGATCATCGTCATTCTGGCGAAAGCCGGAATCCAGCTTCATTTCCCAAAGTCGGACCCCGACTTTCGTCGGGGTGACGAGGAGGGCCTCGAGCCCCGATGAATCCAATCAGGCCAGTCAATGCCATGCTGTTCACGATGCTTGTGTGGGGCAT
Organism: Aestuariivirgaceae bacterium; assembly: GCA_035265265.1. GTDB lineage: Bacteria > Pseudomonadota > Alphaproteobacteria > Rhizobiales > Aestuariivirgaceae > DATBLQ01. Next base: position 193 of record DATFOT010000162.1, read on the forward strand.
CGCACCCGTGTTCATTCGCTCGCTGTCGGTGGAACTCGGCGCTGCGAATGCATTGGTCATCCGCTATACCCTCGTCGGTATCGGCTACGCCATCGGCCTTCTCATCGCCGGCCTGCCGCGCGTTCAGCCAGGCGACTGGCCTCGCATCCTGTTCGTATCGCTCATTGGTGTAGCGGGCTACAACCTCGGCTCGGTCTATGGCTTCGCGCTTCTTCCCGCCGGGATCGGCGGCATCATCATCGGCACCCAGCCCCTGCTCATTGTGCTCATTGCCTCGCTTTTCTCGCGCACCTTGCCCTCGCTCGCCGGAGTCTCCGGCCTTCTCCTGGCATTCGCCGGCACGGCGGTGCTGTTCTGGAAGGACTTGATCTTCAGCGACAACAGCAGGGCTCTTACCCTGGGGGCGATCTACATTTTTCTAAGCGGCATCGCCTGGGCGCTCTACGTGGTGTTGGCGAAGCCGCTGATCCTGAAATACGGCGCCTATCGCACCACCGCCATCACCATTCTGCTGTCAACCCTCCCCCTCCCCGCTTTCGCCTCGCACTCGACCCTCGATGCTCTCGCCGGCATGTCCCCGCGGCTTTGGGCCGAGATGTTCTATCTCGTCGGCATCGCCGGCCTTATCGCCACCGTGGCCTGGAATTTCGCCGCTGCCCGGCTGCCGAGCGTCCTCACCGGTGCCTTTCTCTACCTGGTGCCGGTCATATCGGTCGTCTCGGGCGCGCTGATCCTAGGCGAAAAGATAACAATCGGGATGGTGGCGGGGGGTACGCTCATTCTGCTCGGCGTGGCGGTCGCACATCTCTCCGGCCGGCTGACCGCGAGGCCGCTGCTCTTGAAAGGCAAGCTCTCCGAGGACTGACCATCGGGCGGGAGAAGCATTTGCCATCTGCGGGAATTGCACCTCCGCCATGACTTGCGGCCCGGCAAACAAGGCGTATTTTGCATCGATACTGCGAGGAAATCCCATGGCCGCTCTCTCTGCGCCCCGGCGCTGGTACCACGACCCTACGGTCATCATCATCGCAGGCTGCTTGGTTGCCGTCGTGTCCTTCGGCGCCCGTTCCAGCATGGGCCTCTTCACCCATCCAATCTCGGAATATTATCACTGGGACCGCGAGGTATACGGTCTCGCCATGGCGCTGCAGAACCTCGTCTGGGGCATCTTTCAGCCAATCGCCGGCGCCTTTGCCGATCGCTACGGGCCCGCCCGCGTCATTGCAACCGGTGCCGTCATCTATGCTTCGGGACTGGCACTGATGTCGATCTCCGGCACGCCTGCGCTCATCTATCTCTCGGGAGGCCTTCTCGCAGGGATAGGAATAGCAACGGCATCGTTCTCCATCGTCATGGCAGGCTTCGGGAGGCTCGTGCCGCCGGAGAAGCAATCCTGGTCCTTCGGCCTCGCCACCGCGGCCGGCTCGCTGGGCCAGTTTATCTTCGCCCCACTGGGCCAGGGCTTCATCGCCGCCTTTGGCTGGCAAACGGCCCTCGTCCTCCTCGCTGCAACCGTGCTGCTGATCATTGTCCTCGTTGTTCCGCTGAGCGCTCCGGCTGCTTCCTCTTCCGCCGCCGCGCGCGGTGACGAGCGCGCCCAGAGCATGCGCGAGGCAGTTTTCGCAGCACTCGGCAACCGGAGTTTCATTCTCCTGGTGACCGGTTTCTTCGTCTGCGGGTTCCAGCTCGCCTTTGCCACGATCCATTTGCCGGCCTATCTGGTGGAGCACGGCATCAGCCCGTGGCTTGCAGCCTGGTCCATCGCGATCGTCGGCATGTTCAACGTTATCGGCTCATATTTTGCCGGCATCATCGGCGGCCGCTACCGCAAACGCGTCTCCTTGGCCGCCATCTATCTGTTGCGGTCCATCTTCATTGCCCTGTTCGTCACACTGCCCGTAACGCCGCTCTCGACGGTGCTCTTTGCCGCATCGATGGGGCTGCTGTGGCTTTCCACAGTTCCCCTGACCATGGGCCTCGTAACCGTCATGTTCGGAACGCGCTATGTGGCGACACTCTATGGTTTCGTGTTCTTGAGCCATCAGATCGGATCGTTCTTCGGAGTCTGGCTCGGCGGAAAATTTCACGATCTTTATGGCACCTACGATCTGGTCTGGTGGATGGGCGTCGGGCTCGGCCTGTTTGCCGCGCTCGTCCACTGGCCGATTCGCGAGGAGCGCGCTGCTGCCTATGCGACGTGAGGGCACATGAGCATGCGCTGGCCCGGACATCGCCTGGCGATGGTGCTTGGCCTGGCGATCGTCCTTGCCTGGCTGCTGACCATGGCTGTCGTCGTGCGCGCCGCAGCGCTGGAGCCTCGCGCCGCCGGCAAGATGCTCGCGATTTTCGAGCCAGGCACGTCCGAGGACATCATATTCGACAGCCTGCTTGCTGCCGGCGGAAAGCCCCTCCGCAGCACATGGCTGCCCTTCGTTTGGGTTGTCGTCGGTGAAGAAGCAGGCTTCGCCGGTCGCCTGCGAGAGCACGGCGCGATCGGAGCTTATGGCGAGCTGCCCTTCGCTCCCTCGATTGCCGGATGCCTCGCCTATGCCGACGCCAAGGTGGCGGAGATTTTTAGTCTGCGGCCGTAGCAGCACTCCTTCCGTCCAGCTGCCAAGGTTCTGATTTGCATGGTTAATGCTTTCTTAACGCTCTTGACCGCAACCTTCCGCATGGGGGAGCATTGACTTAGGAGATCGGCGCCAACTCTGCACGGAGACGCGAAATGACGGCACAGGATTTCGAATGTCAGTTGCGTGGCTACTCGCTGACCACGGCTGAGATTCTTTATTATCTCCCCGATCACCGCGAGCTTCTGCAGACCTTTCTCTGGCAGGACTACGACATGGCGCCGCGTTTTCCGCGGCTCATCCGGTTTCTCGACTTCTGGACGCGCAATCTCGATGGACCTCT
>DATFOT010000163.1:0-2840 GCA_035265265.1 Aestuariivirgaceae bacterium
TTCGAGGCGCACGCGCAGCTCGCCTACTTCACGGTTGAGCGAAGCGGGCGGGCGTGTTGGAGAAGCGCCCATCATCAGGCGCTTCCCGGAATGTCGTAGCGCATTGCCTGAAGGTCGATGCTGAGGTTTCGCTCGGTCATGCCGACGGACTTCGCAATGCCGGCAGAGAAGCCGAGACGTGCGGATGAGGACGGCAGGTTCGATTCGAGCGTGCCATGAAACGACCAGCGCTTGCCGGTCGGTGAAGAAAAGAAATCCGCCCTGCTCCAGTCGCCGTTCAGGAAAATTCCGAGATGGAGATAGTCTGCATCGACTGCCAGTCCCGAGACAATTCTCGCTGCCGAACCGCCGGTCGATGCGCAGAGAGACCAGGTGCCTGCGTAACGATCGTCATATTCCCAGTAGACGCCATTGGCGGGTGCTGAGGACCCATCGCCATCATGCCAGCCGGCCCTGATCTGAAACCGCTCGGTCGCCGTCGAGAGCGCTTCGACGGCAAGGCGCACCAGATAAAGAGAACAGCCTTGTGCCGGAACGATACCGTTGGAAATTCCCCAGCGCGCAGCACCGATTTCAGAACTCCCCGTGCCGAGGCGACAGATGCCGCGAGGCTTTTGCACCATATCGCCTGCCAGATAGCTGCCGAACTGAGCGGCAGAGCCGGAGCCTGAGCTCACGGTTTCGAAGTCGTGGACGGCATAGGCATCGGAGAAGATTTCGAAGGCGGCGGAAAGGCGCTGCGGGGCGAGCTCTCTCCATGAGAGGGCTTCGGCATCATAGACGAGGGGCAACGAGTCGCCTGGCATGAGCAGGCGAGGCAGGCCATCACAAAAGGAAAAACGATTTTCAGCAGAGGAGGAGAGCGACTCGTGCTCCAGAATGACGAGGCGCGCGCTCGAGGCGGCAGCTTCAGCCGCATTGGTGAGAATGGCAAGCCGGGCAATGGTGCCGCCGGCCAGCCCGGCGAGGCGGATCGATTGCCAAGGCTTTAGACGGATCTGTGTCGCCCTTCTGCCGGTATTCCAGCCGTCGGGATCGAAATTGTGGGAGTCCGCTCCGGGGCTTGCGGCAATCACCTCGCCCAGGGTGTGAGCTCCGCCGAGCCCTGCGGGAAAGGCGACGATGCCCGATGCATTGTCGATAGTTATCGCTTCGAACCAGCTGGCACCATCGGCACTGACCTTGACATGAAAATGATCATCGCCGGCAAGACCCAGTTCGGCTCGGCCCGAATAGCCTGTCTGGAACAGTAACGAGGCCGTTTGCTGCGCATCCGATTTGTTGAGCTTGAGCTGGTGGCCGGCGCCTGCATGATTAAACAGGGATGCCGGTGCCGAGACGACCAGGCGATTGTAGTCATCTGCGTGAGCTGAAATGCCGAGCCTCGAGGTGGCGGTCGTTTCCTCGACCAGCGGCTTCCAGCGCGTGTCGGCATAGACGAGAAGGACTGCTTCATCTTCGATCCAGAGACGCCAGCCCGGCTTCGGCGTGAAGAAGCTCCACGCGCCGTCCTGACAGGCGGCGATCTCGCCCCGATGGCCGGACCAGGCGCCACTTGCGGCTTCGCCGATGAGGTAACGCGCTCCCTCCGCGGGGACCGCGGGCGGTTCGGAGAGGCCGCGGGTAAGAACGGAGAGATTCAGGAGGGCATCAAGGCGAAGCAGCGCTTCATTATGGGTGACATGCTTCTGCGCCTGTGCGGCGGCGAGAATTGGCAGTCCAAGATTTGTGGTTTCAGACATATCGCTTTTCAGATGTGGAGTGTGGCTTCGGCTGCGGCGCCAAGACCATAGGCAGCGCTTCGCTGGGCAATGGCGATGGTGAAGACAGCGGGGCTTTGACCGAAATCGGCGAGCTGATCTTCGCGACGGTAGCGGTAAAAGGGCTCGGCGAGCGAGACGCTGCGCGTCGCCGCGCCCGCATCATGGATGGTCAGCTCATAATACTCGAACTCCTCGGCTAGCGGCACTTCGGCGAGCTCCCAGCTGTCGCCATCGATGCGGGTTTGCCTGATCCAGGTGAACAGCACATCGTCGCCTGAGCGGCGGGCGCGAAGCTGGCATGGCGCCAAGGGCCGCAGCGCTAGTCCCGACAGCGATGCCGTTTCCTCGCGGTAGGTGCCGTCGCCGAGATTTCTCGATGCCGGCCCGATACGCCAGTCGATGGCGAGGCCCAGATCGGCAGAACGCATGGCGAGCTGCACGGTGGCCTCATCGAGGCGAACGAAGCTTGCACCCGCCGGACGCAGGGCATGAATCTCAGGAGCCGATCCAAGCTGCCCGCGCAGAAGGGATGTGATCTCGTAAGTCGAAGGCGCGACGAGCGTTGCGGTTTCAAACTGGAGCAGTTCAAAACCAAGCTCGGGGCTGCCGATTGCCGCAAGGTTTCCGCCATTGAGAAGATCTTCTTCAGTGATGGACTGCAGCGCGCCGTGATGGAGACGCAGCCGCAGTTTCGCGCGCAGCCGGCGGCCGGGCGGTCCCCAAGGCAGGGGATCGAGGGTTTCTCCCATCGTGGCCGGGGCGGTGATGCGGCGGTTCAATTCGAACCGGCTTCCCGACCGGCGGTAGACGGCAAGCCCGCCCGACCATGGCTCGGCACAGGCTGCGGCCCAGAGGCCATAGGGCGCGCTCGATGCGGTGAGCTGCGGGAGCTCCATGAACAGCGACAGAGGCTCGCCCAGGGCCGCAGCCGCGGCGATGCTGCCGGGCCGGGCGGCGCCGGCGTGAAGGGCATAGAGCTCGCCGTCGACCTGGGTCGCCTGGATGGTGCGCGCATAGCCTTCGGAAATCTCATCGATGCGCAGCTCGAGGGGGGCGCCCTCTTCCTGAAAGAGGGTC
>DATFOT010000164.1:0-3529 GCA_035265265.1 Aestuariivirgaceae bacterium
CGGTGGAGTACGCGGGCCGATTAATCGCGAAAGAGCGAAAGGGCTGGCATCGCGCGCGAGAGCTGGCGGGCCTCGGCGAAGACGTCACCCCGCACGTACTGAAGCACACCTGCATTACCTGGCTGCTTCAGAACGGCGTCCCGATTCGACAGGTCGCCGGATTCGTCGGCACATCGGAGAAGATTATCGAAACTACATACGGCCATCATTCGCCGGATCACCTGAACGCAGCGCGAACAGGATTCTCTGGGCGAAGGTTGGGCAAATCAAAATGAAAGGAAGAACTATCTTGACTAAGTCATTGAAAGAAATGGTGGGCGCGACAGGGATCGAACCTGTGACCCCTACCATGTCAAGGTAGTGCTCTCCCGCTGAGCTACGCGCCCTGGAAATGGGATGACCTTGTCATCCCGCTCCAGCTTTAATCGTATTGGGTGGGGTCCGTATATCGGCTCCAAAGCGCCCCCGCAAGGACGCTTGGACGTAATTTCTGAAGTGATTTCGACGGAAATCGAGGCCGAATCAGGCCGCCAGCATCTTGTTCACTTCGCTGACCAGTTCGCGCAGGTGAACCGGCTTGGCCAGCACCTTGGCGTTCTTGGGCGCTTCCGAATCGGAATTCAGCGCGACCGCGGCAAAACCGGTGATGAACATGATCTTGATGTCGGGGTCGAGTTCCGAGGCGCGGCGCGCCAGTTCGATGCCGTCCATTTCCGGCATCACGATATCGGTCAGCAGCATCTCGAACGGCTCCTCGCGCAGCCGCTGATAGGCCGACAAGCCGTTGTCGTGGGACGAGACCTGAAACCCCGCGTTTTCCAGCGCCTTAACCAGGAAGCGGCGCATGTCGTTGTCGTCTTCGGCGAGGAGGATCTTGTGCATGGGGGTCAGTCATCGAGCCTGGCTTGGAGGATCATTGCGCCCACTAAGCCCGACAGAGGGTAAATTTCGGGTGAAAGGTAATTGCGTCTTGGCGATGGCAGGCAGCGCTATTTCCGTAGCGGAATGTACCAAGATCGATCAAGGCGGCGCTTTTCAGGCGTTTGCGACACCTTCCAGCAGGACAGCGGCTTTTTTCGCTTGGCAGAATGATTACGATTACGGACAATACATCCTTACAAAAGCCCTGCCCTTCGCCGGCATGATCGATCGGCCCGAGGGGAATGCGGACATTCAAGGGACGGCGCCCCACGATGACCCAGTTTGATGGCGAGCTGTCGCCCCCGTTCGAGATCGTGGAGCCGGCGCATTGGCGGGCGCCGATCATCTTCAACTCGCCCCATTCCGGCTCGGTCTATCCGCTGGAATTTCTCAACGCCTCCCGGATCGACCTCGCCGCGCTGCGCCGCTCCGAGGATTCGTTCATGGACGAATTGATCGGAGACCTGAGCGAACAGGGCTTTCCGACGGTCCGGGTCAATTTCCCCCGCTCCTATGTCGACGTGAACCGCGAGCCCTATGAGCTCGATCCGCGCATGTTCACCGGCCGCCTGCCGAGCTTCGCCAATACCCGCTCGATGCGGGTCGCCGGCGGCCTCGGCACCATCCCGCGCGTGGTTGGCGACGGGCAGGAAATCTATCGCGAGCGGCTTTCGGTGGACGACGCGCTGGGGCGGATCGAGGCGCTCTACAAGCCGTACCATCGGGCGCTGCGGCGGCTGATCAACAAGGCCCATCAGGCGTTCGGAACCGTGATCCTGGTGGATTGCCATTCGATGCCGTCGGTAGGCGTCTCGCGCGACGAACCGCGGCGGCCCGACATCGTGATCGGCGACCGCTACGGCACCAGCTGCGCCGGCCTGCTGCCCGACGTCGTCGAGGACATCATGAGCAAGCTCGGCTATTCGATCGGCCGCAACAAGCCCTATGCCGGCGGCTTCATCACCGAGCATTACGGCAACCCGGCCAGCGGCCTGCACACCGTGCAGCTCGAGCTCAACCGCGCGATCTACATGGACGAGCGGCGGCGCGAGCGCGGGCCCCGCTTTGCGCAAGTGGCCACCGATTTCGCCGCGCTGGCCGACGCGTTGGCGAAAGTGCCGCTCGGGGATCTCGGGCCGTTCCAGGCTGCGGCAGAATAGAAGACACCTCGATCGTCATTCCGGGGCGCGCCTTGGCGCGAGCCCGGAATCCATCGAGCCACATAACAAGCAGAGAAATGGATTCTCTGATGTGCAATTGCACATCAAAGCTCGCGCTTCGCGCGCCCTCAGGTGCGCAATTGCGCACCGGGGAATGACGACCGCCCAAGAAAAAAGGGCCGCTTGAATGAACAAGCGGCCCAAGTCTAGGGAGGAAACGCCCAAGGAGGGCAGCGATAGGGCGAGGCCCTACCGCACCGCAACAATATGCGGCCGCGCTGCACAAAAGGCAAGGGTTTTTGGCTTAGTTCCGGTCCAAAGTGGAACAGGCTGGCGAATCGGCAACACCACCAACGCAGGAGATTTATGTAAGTAAAACCAATTACTTGCCTGGATAGCCGGCCAAGCCCCCGCCCTGTTGCAGTGCTGGTATGCCAAAACTCGCAACTTCGTGATGCCGCGACTAACCAAAAATGCACGCTTAACGAAGCCTTTTCGAAAGCCGATTCGAAAGCCAGTTCGCAATCCGAATGGGAATAACCCGCCGTTGGCGGTGCGCGACGGTGCGGATTGGGCTAGGCAAGAGGGCAGCATTTCAATTCCGGCAAGGGACAACCGTGACGGTCATCGATTTCACAGCCTTCATCGGCCGCCTCGCGACTGCGTCCGGCGAAACCATCCTGCCATTCTTCCGGACCTCGCTCTCCATCGACAACAAGAGCGCGAGCGATTTCGATCCGGTCACCGAGGCCGACCGCGCCGCGGAAGCGGTGATGCGCCGCCTGATCAAGGCCAATTTTCCCCAGCACGGCATCGTCGGCGAGGAATTCGGCAACGAGCGCGAGGACGCCGAATATGTCTGGGTGCTGGATCCGATCGACGGCACCAAATCCTTCATCGCGGGATTTCCGATCTGGGGCACGCTGATCGCGCTGTTGCACAAGGGCACGCCGGTGTTCGGCATGATGCACCAGCCCTATATCGGCGAACGCTTTTCCGGCGATTCCGGCTCGGCGCAATATTCCGGACCGTCCGGCGGGCGGCGGCTGACGGTGCGGCGCTGCGCGACGCTGAAGGAAGCGACCTCTTTCACCACCAGTCCGCTGCTAATGAACGCCGCCGACCGCGAAGCTTTCGGCCGGGTCGAGGCAGCGGTGCGGCTGACGCGCTATGGCGGCGACTGCTATTCCTACTGCATGCTGGCGGCCGGCCATCTCGACCTCGTGGTCGAGACAGAACTCAAGCCCTACGACATTGCAGCCCTGATCCCGATCATCACCGGCGCCGGCGGCGTCGTCACCAATTGGGAGGGCAAGCCTGCCCAGAGCGGCGGCCGCATCGTCGCTGCCGGCGACGCCCGCGTGCACGAGGCCGCGCTGAAGCTCCTGAACAGCTAGAGTCTTTCCGGTTTTGTCTGAATCGGGGATTCCCAAATCAGGAGTGTTCTG
>DATFOT010000165.1:0-15987 GCA_035265265.1 Aestuariivirgaceae bacterium
AACCGCGTCGTGTAGTCACCGGCAAGAAAATTCGGGTGCGATATGAGCCCCTCCAGAAAATGCAAATTGGTAGAAACGCCGCGGATGCGAAATTCCCTCAGTGCTCTGTCCATCCGCTTCACCGCTTCCTTGGGCGTCGGCGCCCAGGCGGTGATCTTCTCCAGGAGCGAATCGTAATAGCGGGTGACAAGCGCGCCCGAATAGGCTGTGCCCCCATCCAGCCTAATGCCGAATCCCGTCGCCCCGCGATAGGCCTTTATGCGCCCGTAGTCCGGAATGAAGTTGTTGAGCGGGTCTTCCGTGGTGATCCGGCACTGCAGGGAGTGGCCGTTGAGCGTCACTTTCTCCTGGGGCGGCACGCCGGTTTCGGCCATGCCGAGCTCACCGCCCTGAGCGATGAGGATCTGCGCTTTGACGATATCGATGCCGGTCACCACTTCGGTCACCGTGTGCTCCACCTGGATGCGCGGATTGACTTCGATGAAAAAAAACTTGCCGTTGTCCCTGTCCATCAGAAATTCGCAGGTTCCGGCATTGACGTAATTGGCCGCCCGCGCCAGCCGAAGCGCTGCCTCGCACAGCGCACTACGCTGTCGCTCGTCGAGATAGGGCGCCGGCGCCCGCTCCACCACTTTCTGGTTTCGCCGCTGAATCGAGCAGTCGCGTTCGAACAGATGCTGGATCCTGCCATGGCTGTCGCCGATCAGCTGAACTTCGATGTGCCACGCCCGCTCGACGAGTTTTTCGAGATAGACTTCGTCGTTTCCGAAAGCGGCGCGCGCTTCCGCCCGTGCCGCCTCGATGCTGCCCTCGAGCTCTCTGTTGCTTTGGATCACCCGCATGCCGCGCCCGCCCCCGCCCCAGCTCGCTTTCAGCATCAGCGGATAACCGATGCTCTCGGCCAGAGGGGCGGCAGCACGAGCGTCCTTTGGCAAGGGCCCCGTTGCCGGCATGACCGAGACGCCCGCCTCGGCTGCCATCTTGCGCGCCGCGATCTTGTTGCCGAGCAACCGCAGCGTCTGCGGTGCCGGACCGATGAACGTCACTCCCGCCTTGCTGCAGGCTTCGGCGAAATCTGGATTCTCCGACAGGAACCCGTAACCCGGATGAATTGCATCGACGCCCGTGTCGATCGCGATCCGCATGATGTCTTCAATGTCGAGATAGGCCTGCACGGGCCCGTTGCCTTCGCCTACCAGGTAGCTCTCGTCGGCCTTGAACCGGTGCAGCGAGAAACGGTCTTCGTTCGAATAGATTGCCACGGTCCGGATGCCGAGCTCGGTCGCTGCCCTGAACACCCTGATTGCGATCTCGCCGCGGTTCGCTACCAGAAGGCCGGTGATCTTTTTCATGGCACCCTGCTAAAAGGCGAGCGGCTTGGCCTGCCTGACGTTAGGCAGTTTCTGCACCTGCGACAAAACCCCTCGGGGAATGGCTTCGTCGATCTCGACGAGAGCGATGGCATCTCCTCCCCGTGCCTGCCGTCCGAGATGGAACGATGCGATATTCACGCCCGCATTGCCGAGCACCATGCCGAGCGCGCCGATGAAGCCGGGCTTGTCCGCATTGGTGACGTAGAGCATGTGCGAACCAAACTCCGACTCGAGATTGATGCCCTTGATCTGGATGATGCGCGGCTTGCCGTCGGAAAATACCGTTCCCGCCACCGACCGCTCGAGCCCCTCCGCTTGAACCGACAGCCTCACATAGCTGTCGTAGATCCCCCGCGGTGTCTGCCGCGTCTCATCGACCTGCAGTCCGCGCTCGCGCGCGACGGCCGGCGCGCTGACCATATTGACCTCGCCCAGCATTGGCTTGAGGAGTCCCGCGAGCAGCGCCGAGGTGAGGGCTCGCGTGTTCATCTCGCCCGCGCCCCCTGCGTATTCAATTCTCACCGCCGTGATCGGCGTCTCGGTGAGTTGACCGGCGAACGAGCCGAGCTTCTCGGCAAGCGCGATATAGGGCTTCAGCCGCGGCGCTTCATCCGCGCTGATTGCTGGCATGTTGAGCGCATTCGTAACCGCTCCGGTGATGAGATAGTCGGCCATCTGCTCGGCGATCTGCACCGCTACTTTTTCCTGTGCCTCGCTCGTTGAGGCGCCCACATGCGGCGTGCACACCGCATTGGGATGACCGAAGAGCATATGCCGAACGGCAGGCTCGACCTCATAGACATCGAGCGCTGCGCCAGCAACATGGCCATCATCGAGGGCCGCTTTCAGCGCATCCTCGACGATCAGGCCGCCGCGCGCGCAATTGATCACATAGACCCCGCGTCGCATTTGCTTCAGGGCCCGGGCATCGATGATGTTCCTTGTCTTGTCCGTCAGCGGCGTGTGCAGCGTCACGAAGTCCGCCCGCCTGAACAGCTCCTCGAGATCGACCTTCTCCACGCCGATTTCCCGAGCCCTGTCCTCCGACAGGAACGGGTCATAGGCGATGGCCTTCATGCGCAGGCCGCGCGCCCTGTCCGCGACGATGGAACCGATATTGCCGCAGCCGATGATCCCTAATGTCTTGTTGAGAAGCTCGACGCCTATGAAGCGGTCCTTCTCCCATTTGCCGGCCTGTGTCGACCGGTCGGCCGCCGGAATGCGCCTGGCCAGCGCCATCATCATGGCGATTGCGTGCTCGGCCGTGGTCACGGCATTGCCATAGGGCGTGTTCATGACGATGATGCCGCGTGCGGTCGCCGTAGCGAGATCGATGTTGTCGACCCCTATGCCGGCGCGCCCGATCACCTTGAGGCGCGCCGCCTGTTCCATGAGTTTGGCCGTGACCTTGGTGGCAGACCGCACCGCCAGCCCGTCGAAATTGGCTATGGCAGATTGCAGCGCTGTCTTGTCGGCACCGAGTTGCGGTTCATAGGTCACCTCGATCCCGCGCCGCTTGAAAATTTCAACGGCGGTTTCGCTCAAGCTGTCGGATACCAATACGCGTGCCGTCATTGGGGTTTGCGCTCGACAGAACCGAGCGCATTCGTCACGGCTGCATGCCCCCAGTCGAGCCATGGCAGCAGCGCTTCGATATCTTCGCTCTCCACCGTCGAACCACACCAGATGCGCAGGCCGGGCGGTGAATCGCGGTGCGCGGCGATATCATGCGCCACCTGCTCTTCTGCCAGGAGCCTTGCGATTTGCGTTCCGATCTCGTCGCTGCCTCTGATCGTCAGGCACACGGATGTGTTCGAGCGTGCCCGGGGGTCCCTGGCGAGATGTTCGATCCAGGGTGTCCGCTCCACCCACTGCCCGAGAACCCGGGCATTGGTGTCGGCGCGCCTGATCAAAGCCTCGAGTCCGCCGATTGACCTTGCCCAATTCAGGCACGCGAGCCAGTCCTCGACGCACAGCATCGATGGCGTATTGAGCGTCTCCCCGTTGAAAAGCCCCCGGTTGAGCTTTCCGCCCTGCGTCAGCCGGAATATCTTTGGCAGGGGCCATGGCGGCGTATAGCTTTCCAGCCGTTGCACGGCCCTCGGCGAGAGCACGAGCATGCCGTGGGCGGCCTCGCCCCCCAGCACCTTTTGCCAGGAGAATGAAACGGCATCGAGCTTTGAAAAGTCGAGCGCCTGTGCGAACACCGCCGACGTCGCATCGCAGATCGTCAAGCCGTCGCGCTCACTGGGAATCCATCTGGCATCCGGCACCCTGACACCGGAGGTGGTTCCGTTCCACGCGAACACGATGTCGCGCTGCGGGTCGACTTGGGCGAGGTCCGGCAGCGACCCGTAAGGAGCGTCCAGCACTCTGACGTCTGTCAGCCTGAGCTGCTTCAGCACATCATTGACCCAGCTCAAGCCGAAGCTTTCCCAAGCCAGCATGTCGACCCCGCGCTGCCCGAGCATCGTCCACAGCGCCAGTTCGACCGCGCCGGTGTCCGATCCCGGCACGATGCCGATGAGATGGCTGTCCGGAATTTCCAGAACTTCGCGGGTGCGGGCGAGCGCTTCCCTGAGCCGAGCCTTGCCCTCGCTCGAGCGATGCGAGCGTCCGATGACGGCGTTCTGCAGTTTTTGTAAGGACCAGCCGGGAATTTTGGCGCAGGGGCCGGAGGAGAAAAATGGCCTCGCCGGGCGCCGATCCGGCTTTTGCAGCGCTCTCATGTCTACCATCCTTCCAGATGGACGCCCCTCGGTGGGGAGGGGTAGCCCGGCTCCGCTTATATGCGCCGAGCCCTCATGTGGCAAGGAGCATCGCCGCCAATGGAAACGGCGGTGGAGCGATCCACCGCCGTTTTGTCAAACGCGTGCGCGATTGCAGCGTTCAGAACTTGAAGAGCGCTCCGGCGGTGACCGAGTGATCGGTGAAATCCGCGCCTTCGCGCATGATTTCACGGAACCGGTAGCCGGTATCGATGGCCCAATGTTCGGATAACCCGAAGGTGGCTCCGCCCATCAGGCCGTAGGTAAAGCCGGAATCATCCCCGTTGCCGTCGTCATCCAACCACCCCCAGCCGAGGCCAAGCCCGGCATAGGGCCTGAGAGGAAAAGTCAAATCGAGCGGAATGTCGATATAGGTATTCCCGAGCAGCGTGGTCGCATCGAGATCGGTGACGGTCATCTCGTAATTGCCCGACCAGTCGAGCCGCACATCGCTGCGCAGCACCTCGTTCCACATAACGCCGATGCCCGCCCCGATGGTTGCTGCGCTGTCGTCGGGTCCCCTGTTCCACTCGAGAAAAGACCAGCCGACGTCGCCGCGGATGTAAAAATCTCCGATGCCGACCGGCTCGGAAGCCATCGGCACGCTGAAATCTGCCGCTGCGGCGCCATCGATCAGGAAGCCGCTCATCCACGCCAGTGCCGCCGCACCGATCCGTCTACGCAACATTTTCATTGAAAAGCCCCGCCACCGCATTGCCGGTCACGCTACTTGGGCTGGGACTCATTGCACAGATGCAAATATGTCAAAGCCGTCCAAGTTTGTTGCTCTGGTTAGTGCTTGCTAAACTGACGCACCGAATCGTCCCAATTTGAATCAAGGCAAGCCGATGCAGCCTGCTGCTTCGCTCAGATGGCTTCTGCTGATTTCCGTCGTGATGCTCTGGGGAAGCTCTTTTGCGCTTCTCAAGATCGCCGTCGTCACTATTCCGCCGGTCTGGGTGATGGCTTTGCGTTTGGTCATTGCCGGCGCCGCCCTGAGCGGTCTTCTTCTCGTCCTCGGCGGCCGGTTCTCTGCTGGACTGAGGCTCTGGACGGGATTTCTCGCCATAGCGGTGATCGGCAACGTCGTGCCTTTCCTTCTCATCACCTGGGGTGTGAAATACATCCCGTCGGGCCTTTCCGGCATTCTCATGGCCGTTATGCCGCTGGGCGTGGCGCTGCTTGCTCATTTTTTCATGCCCGACGAGCCCCTGACCTGGCGCAGGTTCTGGGCTTGTTTTTCGGATTTTCGGGCGTCGTGATTTTGCTGGGGCCCCAGCGCCTGCTTGGGCTGGCCCCGCAGGGGCTTCCCTTTTGGGGACAGATGGCGATGATCGCCGGCGCGCTGTGCTACAGCGTTCAGAGCATCCTCACCCGTCGCATGCAGGCCGCCGGCGCCATGGAGTCCGCCGCCGCGGCCCTGAGCCTCGGTGGTCTTATCGGCCTTGCTCTGGCACTCGCCATTGATCCTGCCGGCATGGCTGGTGCCAGCAGCGCCAGCCTGACGGCGCTCGGTTTGATTGGCGTGCTGACGACCGCGCTTGCCACGGTCGCATATTTTCGGCTGATCAGGCTCGCCGGCGCCGGCTTTGCCTCGATGATCAATTATCTGATCCCGGTTTTTGCCCTGTTTGTCGGCTGGCTGTTTCTGGATGAGCGCCTCAACCCCTCCGCTCTCGCCGGGCTCGCGCTGATCCTTGCCGGGCTATTTATCGTGCAGTCGCAGCGCCCCGCGCTGCCTCCCGCCATCAGGCCGCTGTCTCCAGAACCGAGCAGATCTCCTCCACCGCCAGGCGCACCGCATGCTCGTCGTCGCCTTCCGCCATGACGCGGATCAAAGGCTCGGTCCCCGACGGGCGGACGACCAGCCGGCCGGCATTCCCGAGCTTCCGCTCCATGTCGGCGATGATTTTCTTCACCTGCGGCAGTTCGAGCGGTTTGCCCGAGCGATAGCGCACGTTCTTCATCACCTGTGGCAGTGGCGTGAACAGCTTGCAGATCTGGCTTACCGGCTTGTCCGCCGCTTTGACCGCCGCCAGCACCTGCAGCGCCGCGATCAATCCGTCCCCGGTTGTCGAAAAATCGGACAGCACGATATGACCCGAGTTCTCTCCGCCGACGTTTAAGCCATGCGCTCGCATCTGCTCGACCACATATCGATCACCGACCTTCGTGCGATGCAGCGTCAGTTTGCGTTCATTGAGATAACGCTCGAAGGCGAGATTCGACATCACCGTCGCCACCACGCCGTCCCCGGCGAGCCTGCCCGCTTCCGACCAGGTCTTTGCCACCAGCGCCATCACTTGATCGCCGTCGATGATATTTCCTTTCTCATCGACGATGATGCAGCGGTCGGCGTCACCGTCGAGCGCGATGCCGATGTCGGCGCGCATCTCCCTGACTTTCTCGCACACGCCGTCGGGATGGGTCGATCCGCATTTATCGTTGATGTTGAACCCATCGGGTGCATTGCCCATCACGATCACTTCCGCACCGAGCTCCCACAGCGCCTCGGGAGCCACGCGGTAGGCTGCGCCATTCGCGCAATCGATCACGATTCTGAGGCCCTCGAGCTTCACGTCCTTGGGAAAAGTGCGTTTGGCAAATTCGATATACCGCGCCTGCGCATCGTCGATGCGCTTTGCCCGGCCGAGACGCTCCGGCTCCGCGAGCGACCTGTTCCACCCCGACTGCACCGAGCGGCCGATTTGCTCCTCCTGCGCGTCCGAAAGCTTGTAGCCGTCGGGCCCGAACATTTTGATGCCATTGTCGGCGAACGGATTATGCGAGGCGGAGATCATCACGCCGAGGTCCGCCCTGAGCGAGCGTGTGAGCATCGCCACCGCCGGTGTCGGAAGAGGTCCGAACAAGAACACATCCATCCCGACGGCGAGAAAACCGGCCGACAGCACCTGTTCGATCATGTAGCCCGAGAGCCGCGTGTCCTTGCCGATCACCACGCGGTGGCGGTGGCCGCCCTGCGCGAACATGCTTCCCGCCGCCATGCCGAGCTTGAGCACGGTCTCCGTGTCCATGGGCCAGCGGTTCGCTCTGCCGCGGACGCCATCCGTGCCGAAAAGATCATCTGTCATGATGCCCGCCTGTCAACCCTCGTCGCTCGCTTGTCCGGTCACATTATATGCCAAAGCCCAAGCAGCTATCAAAGCCCCGATGAGCGGGGCTCAATCGAGGATCGCCACACCGCCAGCGCCTGAACACTTGCCTTCACATCATGCACCCGCACGAGCTGCGCTCCCTGGGCTGCCGCGGCTATAGTCGCGCCGATTGAGCCGAAAACCCGGTGTTTTGCCGTTTTCTCTTCCGTGAGCGCCCCGATGAATGCCTTGCGCGAGGCGCCGACCACCAGCGCCACGCCAAGCCCGTGATAAAGGCTCAGGCACCTTAGGATTTCCAGATTGTGGCTATAGGTTTTCCCGAAGCCGATGCCCGGGTCGGCAAGCTGCACTTGCCGCGGCAGCCCGGAAGCTTCCGCCCGTGCAATGAAGCTCTCCAGTTCGTCGAACACATCGAGCACGACATTGTCATATGTTGGATTGACCTGCATGGTGCGCGGCTCGCCGCGCGCATGCATCAGGCACACCGGCAGCTTTAGAGCCGCTGCCACCTCGCGGCTTCTCGCATCGAAGCGAAGCGCCGTGACGTCATTGATCAGCACGGCACCCGCCTTTGCCGCTTCTTCCATGATCTCGGGCTTGCGCGTGTCGATCGACACCGCATGGCCGCGCCTGCTCAGCTCTGCCACGATGCCGATGACGCGATTGCGCTCCTCCTCGATCGAGATGCCTTCCGAGCCCGGCCGTGTCGACTCGCCTCCGATATCGATGATCGCTGCGCCCTCTTCGGCAAGCCGGGCACCATGGGCGACGGCGTCTTCCGGCCCGATATGCTCTCCGCCGTCGGAAAAACTGTCAGGCGTGACGTTGACGATGCCCATCACTGCCGGCAGCCGCACTTCCCGGCCAGGGAGTGGAGCCCGCGGGCGCGTGATCAGCGCAAGTCGTTCCGCGATGAGCCTGTCGCGTGATGCCAGCAAGTCGCGATAGCTCCTCTGCTCGCTCTCGATCCGCTTGCCCTCTCGCACGATGAGCTCGGCCATGCCGAAGGCCGCTGGTCCTCCCGCCAGCCAGCCGGCGGTGCCGTTCGCCGCGGCGCTCTCGGCGTCCTCGCCCCAGAGAAGTCCGATCGGTCTGATGTAAATTCGGCTCATGCGGCCCAAGGATGGCAGGGAAACCGCGCCTTATAGCCCTTTCCGGTTCCGAAGCAACCGCTGGGGAAGCCGCCTACTCGATGAGATAGACCGTTTCCTCGGCGGCCGGCAGATTCGGCAGCCCGGTCGAGGTGTAGTTCTGCCCGATCTTGATGCGCAGCTGGCCGTTGCCTTCGATCGCAATCGTGTCGGCCATGATGGCGAATTGCGACGCGGTGGTGCCGATGTCGCCATTGCCGGTTATCTTCAGCGGCTGCTCGGGGAAATACAATATGCCGTTTATTTCGATCGAACCGCCGCCGATGATCAGGTTCGGGCTTGCCGGTATCGACAACGGATTCTGCGCGAATGCGATGCCCTGAAACAGGCCCGATGATCGCGCCGAGGTAATGATCGACGCGCCGGCCTGCGTCACGAGCCGCGTGCTGTCGTCGCCGTCGAACAGGACGACAACGCCCGTGCCCTTGAGCGTCCCATTGGCCTGCACTTCGAGCGCACCGTCGCGGAAAACATACATCCCGTCCGCCTGCAGCTGCACTGTTCCCTTCTTGATGGTCAGTCCGCCGCAATAGACCCCCGGGACGAGCGTAGTTGTCGTGCTCGCCGACGACGAGTTGATCTGCGGCCAGTCGCTGTAGGTGCACTCCGTCGTGTCGATATGCGCCGCCGCCCAGTCGGATGCAAATTCGGTCTTGAGCGGATCCTTTTCCGCCATGCAGTCATCCCGCGGCTCCGGCGAATAATTCGTGCCGTCATAGCCGCCCGCCACGCAGAAACTCGTGGCCGTCGCGGTGCCGCTGCCGTTCTGATGCAAGGCCCCTTCGTCTTCGGAGTTCACCTGGACCGAACAGCCGTCGGCAAGGAGGTCGGCTGTGCCCTGGATGCTCAGCGCTTCATCCGCATCGTCGCTGAGCGCCATCATGCATATCGGCGTTCCGGCCGATATCGTCGCGGCAGCATTGATGTGCAGCACGATCTGCTCTGCCGCAAGATCGCTGACCAGCGATTCCGCCGTCAGCGCCACGTCCATTTGCACGGTTTTCGTCGGGAAATTTACATGGATATCAGGCGTTCCGACGAGTTTACCGGCGAGGTCCGGCGAGAGGTTGGCATAGAAGGTCTCCATGGCCAGCGCTTCCTTGTCGGAATCCTCAGCCCCGACGGCGAGCCGTGTCGCCGCGGCCAGCACGGCGGAATCGGCTGCGGCCTGGATTTCCGAGCGCATATGTGACGCGCTCGACATATCGACTGCAATCGAAGTGGCGATGATGATCGGCACCGCGCACAGGCCGAAGATCACGGCGACATTCCCCTTGTTGTCTCGCGCAAAGCTTTTGATCAGTCGTTGGCGAGCGGCAGGCGGGCGGATCATGGACTTACTCCTTGGAACCGAAACCCCCGGATAATCTCCGGAGTCTACGAGCCGGCGCCTTTAGATGTCTTTGACCAGTTGTTTCAACTTTTAAACGATTGGTCTTTTCTTTCGGGCGGGGGCATGTGTACGGGAGCAAGAACGGGGCCATAGGCGCGCCGCGGGGCGCGCGTTTATCGTTCTTCCGGCCAAGTCCGGCCGATGAAGATAAACAGGGTGAATCTGCGGTTAAGCCTGCGGCTGCGGTTCCATGTCGCCCGAGCTTTTCCGCCGTCCGCCGGACTTGCCGGTGGCCGGAACCGACGACACGGGCTCAGCGCTCGACGGCGGCGTTGAGGAATCCCGGTTCGGGCGCTTGCCATTGAGAAGATCCCTGATCTCGTCGCCCGACAATGTCTCGAATTCGAGCAGGCCCTTGGCCAGGGTCTCGAGCTCTTTCTGCTTGCTCTTGATGATCCGGGTAGCCATGGCGTGACCGGCCTCGACCAGCTTGCGGATTTCCGCATCGATTTTCTGCGAGGTCGCCTCGGAGACATTCTGGTTGCGCGTTACCGAATGGCCGAGGAAAATTTCCTCCTGGTTGTCGCCATAAGCGACCGTGCCGAGCTCTTTCGAATAGCCCCAGCGCGTCACCATGGCCCTGGCAAGCTTCGTCGCCTGCTCGATATCCGACTGCGCGCCCGAGGTCACATTCTCCTCCCCGAAAGTCAGCTCCTCGGCAACGCGGCCTCCCATCATGATGGCAAGCCGGGACGTCATCTGCTTGAGCTTCATCGAGTAGCGATCGCCCTCCGGCAGCTGCATCACCATGCCGAGCGCCCGGCCGCGCGGGATGATCGTTGCCTTGTGCACGGGATCGGATGCCGGAACACTGAGCGCCACGATCGCGTGGCCGGCTTCGTGATAGGCCGTCAGCCGCTTCTCTTCTTCCGACATCGCCATGGATTTCCGCTCGGCACCCATCATGACCTTGTCTTTAGCGTCCTCGAATTCATGCTGAGTGACCATGCGCTTGTTGCGCCGCGCGGCGAGCAGCGCCGCCTCATTCACGAGATTGGCGAGGTCGGCGCCCGAGAAGCCCGGCGTGCCTCGCGCGATGACTCTCGGGTCGACGTCGGGTGCGAGCGGCACATTGCGCATGTGCACTTTCAGGATCTGCTCGCGGCCCACGATGTCGGGATTGGGCACCACGACCTGCCGGTCGAACCGGCCCGGCCTCAAGAGCGCCGGGTCCAGCACATCGGGCCGATTGGTGGCAGCGATCAGGATCACGCCTTCATTCGCCTCGAAACCGTCCATTTCGACCAAGAGCTGGTTCAGCGTCTGCTCGCGCTCGTCATTGCCGCCGCCGAGCCCCGCGCCGCGATGGCGGCCGACCGCGTCGATTTCATCGATGAAGATGATGCAGGGCGCATTTTTCTTGGCCTGCTCGAACATGTCGCGCACCCGCGATGCGCCGACGCCGACGAACATTTCCACGAAATCCGAGCCCGAGATGGTGAAGAACGGAACATTGGCTTCCCCGGCGATGGCGCGGGCGAGCAGTGTTTTGCCGGTGCCCGGCGGTCCCACCAGCAGCACGCCGCGCGGAATCTTTCCGCCAAGTCTCTGGAATTTGTGCGGGTCTTTGAGAAAATCGACGATCTCCTGCAGGTCTTCCTTTGCCTCCTCGATGCCGGCGACATCCTCGAAAGTCACCCGCCCCTGCCGTTCTGTCAGTAGCTTGGCCTTCGACTTGCCGAAACCCATGGCCTTCCCGCTGCCGGCTTGCATCTGGCGCATGAAAAATACCCACACGCCGATCATCAATATGATCGGGAACCAGGACACCAGCATGCTGGTGAGGAAGGATTCATCCGTCGCCGGCCTGGCCTTGATGTCCACGCCCTTGTCGCGAAGCTGGGTGATGAGATTGGGATCCTGCGGAGCATAGGTCTGGAAATTGCGCCCGTCGTTATATTGGCCGCTGATGACTTCCCCGGCGATGGTCACGCTTTTAACCTCGCCGGTTTCGACCTTGCCGATAAAATCGGAATAGCTGATGTCGGAGGCACCGACCCTCTGGCTCTGCCCCTGGAACAGGTTGTAGAGCGCAAACAGCAGGAGACCGATGATGATCCACACGGCGAAGTGACGAAAATTGACCACAAATGCCTCGCTGACCGAACGGCGGCTCCAGAGCCACCCACCAATTCGAGGCCAAGTGGCCCCAACCCACAGTCCAATTCTAATGTAACATAGGTGTCCCCCCTCCCCTTGCCAAGTTCATTGAATCCTCAATGAATTATGAGGGCCTGTTACCGGCGCGACCTCGGCCCTTACTTTCCCGCCAAGATCGACCCGGCTGTAGCCGAGGTGCGGAACAAGGGCGATCTCGTCTCCAGCAACCAGCGCGGGCAATGTCCTGAACACGAATTCCGGCAGGTTTTTCGGCCGCTTGACCGCGCTGCGGCGCTTCGCCTGGCCAAGCGCCAGAAGGGTCATGCTCTCTCCTTTGCGTGCATGGAGCCGCACCTTGAACCTGTCGTCGAAGAGACGCGTCTCGCCGGGCTGGATGGTGATCGGCGTCCTGGCCATGCGGCCGCTTTCCCGCCCGATGACGAAACTCTCCCGCCGCCGCTTTGCCCGGCAGCCGCCCAGCGTGCGCGCCTGCCCCTCGCCGGACTGAAGCCACGCGCTGAAACGCTCGATCTCCGCCAGCCGTGGCCGATGCGATGCTCCTCCCATCCTGGCGAAGAGCCGCGCCAGCAGGCGCACTCGGAGTTCTTCCGGCGCGCCGAGAAAATGGCCCATATCGACGATCGCATGCCCTTCGTTCTCAAAGCTGACGCAGCGGTTTTGAAGCTCATCCGTCGATTGCTCGAGAGCCTCACGTGCGCGGCCCATCCGCTGCGCTGTCATCGCCAGATGCTCGAAGCTCACCCCTGCCCTGTGGAGCACGTCCTTCACCTGGCGAATCCGCACCCTCTCGAACACGGCATCTTCATTGCTCGGATCGTCGAAGAACGCCTGCCCATCTGCCTCGAGGAGAGCTCTGAGCTGCGCCCGGCGAACACCAAGCAGGGGCCGCAGCACTCTTACGCCGTGAAGAACCGTCTCGCCCGCCATGGCGCTCAAGCCATCGACGCCGGAGCCGCGCGCAAGGCGCATGAGAAAAGTCTCCGCCTGATCATCGAGCGTATGGCCGGTAACCACGCCCTCTGCGTCATTCTGCGCGCACCATTGTGCGAACAGCCGATAGCGCGCCTCTCTTGCCCGCGCCTGCAGCGCCCGCGCCGGCTTCTCCTCGCCCCATGTGAGCAATCGTGCCTGGAAGCTGAGCCGCCGCGCCCATCTCGACACCTGCTGCGCCTCGCGCCGGGAATTCTTTCGCAATCCATGGTCGAGCGTCAGCACGGTGAATTTCACCGGCCCTTGCCACCGCGATGCCAGCTGCATCAGCCCGACCGAGTCCGCCCCGCCCGAGACAGCCAGTGCCAAATGTCGGAAGTGCCCGAGGGGTGAGAAGATCTTGTCGACCCGTTCAGGCGGAAAGCCGCTGTTCCGCCGGTCAGCAGCCGGCTTTTTGGGACTCATTTTGAGCCCTCTTGCGGGTTTCGACCGCCTTGGGGAATTTGGCGTCGATCGTTCCGAAGGCGGCGCAGGCCTGCTCCTTCTGGCCGAGCTGCTGAAGCGACATGCCGAGCTTCAAGAGGCTGTCCGGCGCTTTGCGGTTCCTCGGATAGCTCTGGTACCCTGTCAGGAAGGCCTGCGCGGCGGCTCTGTAGTTCGACTGCACATAATAAGTTTCGCCGAGCCAGAACTCGGCATTGCCGGCGAGCTCATGCTCGGGGTTCTTTTCGACGAAGCT
Organism: Aestuariivirgaceae bacterium; assembly: GCA_035265265.1. Classification (GTDB taxonomy): domain Bacteria; phylum Pseudomonadota; class Alphaproteobacteria; order Rhizobiales; family Aestuariivirgaceae; genus DATBLQ01. The sequence continues at coordinate 13,592 of DATFOT010000165.1, forward strand.
GCGGAACCCAGCCTCCGCCTCGCCATAGCGCCGGCGCAGCAGGCTCTCATAGGAAAGCTCGTATAGCTGCTCCGGCGTTTCGGCCACGGGCGCGGTGGGTTCGAGCGAGGCCGTTTCCACCTTTTCCGGAATAACCGGCTGGCCGAGGTCGAGCTGTTCGCCCGCCGGCGGCGCGCCGGCAGCGGAATTGTCGGGCAGCGTTCCAAGCGGCTTAGGACCGGGCGCCTGCTCCAGCCCGCCTGTGATCACCTCGCTGCCCGCTTCCTTGTCGAGCTCGCCCGTTTGATAGGCATAGAGATCGTCGTTCTGCTCGATGGGCTCGACGCCGCCGGGCGGCAGCGGCTGCTCGGCGAGTTCCTGGGCACCGGCGTCCGGCTGTGCGCCCATGGTCGCTCCCGCCGCCTTGTCAGGCTTTGCTCGCGCGGTATCAGCCCCCTGCATCTCTTGGAGCTCGGCCGTGATCTGCTGCATTTTGATGTTGAGCTGCTCGATCTGCCCATAGAGCTGGCGCATCTGCTCTTCCATCGAAGACAGCCGCACCGCCACCGAGGGGTCTTCCGCCGAGGCGGCGGCGGTCTGCAGGGCGAGACCCGCCGCGAGAAGGGCGGCGTGCGAAATCCTTCGCAATGTCATCATCATGCTGTCACCATTGGTCTGTGCCGTTGCTCTGCGCCATCCGCAGGCGAGCTGCGCTAAAACGCAGCGATATCATGCTCTTGGGATGCCCGAAAACATGCGTTCTGTCAACGTTCGACACTGCCGGCCAAAGGCGGTGAAAATAGGGCCGCTAAGCCCTATTGGGTTACCGCCCCCGACGTTACGACCGTCACCGCCCGCCGATTCTGCGACCAGCACGACTCTGCGTCGCACAGCGCAACCGGACGCTCCTTGCCGAAGGCGATGGTCGTAACCCGGTTCGGCTCGATGCCCTGCGCCACCAGGAACTCGCGTGTCACCGTGGCGCGCCTCGCCGAGAGAGCGATATTGTATTCGCGCGTGCCGCGCTCATCCGCATGCCCCTCCACCTGAACGATCACATTGCCGTAGCGCTTCAACCACTCGGCCTGTTTCGACAGCGTGTCCTGGGCTTCGGAGGTCAGATTGCTCTGATCGACAAGAAAATAAATGCGGTCTCCGACCACGGTCTGGAACTCGGCAACCGAACCCGGGGTCGCCGACCCGCCGCTTCCATCGAGCACCGGCGTGTTCTTTTTCGAACACCCCGCGATGGCGAGAAATGCCATGCACAGAACCGCCAGCCTGAAACCTGAAATGAACCTCAGCATTGTTCCCACTCCTTGCACCCGCGGCAATATCGGCCGCCCCCGAATGGAAAGGCCCCCAAAGACCTGTGCGCGGGCTCCTATTCCCACAAAACAGGGCAATTGGATGGCGATTCGCAAGCCTCCCCGCCGGTCCCCCTCCTATGCCCTCCACCCTGGCTATTTCAGCAGGGGTGACCAGGCCGGGTCGGAGGCGAATCCCGGCGTATTCACCACCCTCTCGTTTCGGCCCGTGATGTCCACGCTGTAAAGCTTTGGCCCTCCGGACTCCCCCGGACTGTCCCTGAAGAACATCAGGATCCGTCCATTGGGCGCCCACGTCGGACCCTCATTGTGGAAACCTTCGGTTAATATTCTCTCACCGGAACCGTCCGGCCGCATCACGCCGATCGCGAAATTGCCGTTCACCAGCTTGGTGAAGGCAATATAGTCGCCTCGCGGCGACCACACCGGCGTTGAATAGCGTCCCGGTCCGCGGCTGATCCGTTGCTGTCCGGCGCCATCGGCGCTCATGACGTAAATCTGCTGCGTCCCGCCTCGGTCCGACTCGAACGCGACATGGCCGCCGTCGGGCGAGTATGAGGGTGCCGTGTCGATGGCGGTGGTGTTTGTGAGTTGCCGTGTCGTCCGGCTTCTGAGGTCGAGCGCGAAGATGTTCGCATTCGCCCCCGACTGCAGGCTCATGATCACCCGCTGCCCGTCGGGCGAGAACCGCGGTGAAAACGTCATGTTGGGAAACACCCCGACGATCTCCCGCTGCCGTGTCTCGATGTTATAGAGATAAACCCGCGGCGTATCCCCTGCGAACGACATATAGGTGATTTCCTGCGTGGTCGGCGAGAACCGCGGCGTGATCACCAGATCCTCGCCATTCGTCAGTGTACGGAGATTCTCTCCGTCCTGGTCCATGATGGCCAGCCGCTTTACCCGCTGGTCCTTGGGGCCAGACTCCTCGACGAACACGATGCGTGAATCGAAATAGCCGCCCTCCCCCGACAGCGCCATGTAGATGGCATCGGAAATCTTGTGGGCGATGCGCCGCCAGCTCTTCGGCGTTGCCTGGAACTGCAGCCCGGTGATCTGCCGCTGGGCAAACACGTCCCATAGGCGGAA
>DATFOT010000166.1:0-3723 GCA_035265265.1 Aestuariivirgaceae bacterium
CGATATTTTCGGGAAGGAGTTTCCTTCGCGCACCTTCGACGTCGGCATCGCCGAGCAGCACGCCGTCACTTTCGCAGCCGGCCTTGCTGCGGAGGGCTACAAGCCGTTCGCGGCCATCTACTCGACCTTTCTGCAGCGCGCATATGACCAGGTCGTTCATGATATCGCCATCCAGGGTCTTCCGGTGCGTTTCGCCATCGACCGTGCCGGCCTTGTCGGCGCCGATGGTCTGACCCATGCCGGCGCCTACGACCTTGCTTATCTCGGCTGCCTGCCGGGCTTCGTCATCATGGCCGCTGCCGATGAGGCCGAGCTGGTTCACATGGTCGCAACCGCCGTGGCGATCGATGACAGGCCGAGCGCCTTCCGCTATCCGCGCGGCGAAGGTGTGGGGGTTGAGCTGCCGGCCGAGGGCATACCTCTCGAGATCGGCAGGGGCCGCATCATGCGCGAAGGCCACAAAGTGGCGCTGCTGTCGCTCGGCACGCGCCTCGCGCACTGTCTGAAGGCTGCCGATGAGCTGGCGGCGCATGGCCTGTCCACGACCGTCGCCGACGCGCGCTTCGCCAAGCCGCTCGACGTCGATCTCCTGCTGCGCCTCGCGCGCGAACATGAAGTGCTGATCACCGTCGAGGAAGGATCGGTCGGCGGCTTTGGCTCTCACGTGCTGCAGACCCTCGCCGAACACGGGCTTCTCGACCGCGGCCTGAAAGTTCGCTCGATGGTGCTGCCCGATGTCTTCATCGACCAGGACAGCCCGGATCGCATGTATGCCTTGGCTGGATTGGATGCCTCCAGCATAGCTGCCAAGGCGATGGCGGCACTCGGGCGTCCGGCTAAACTCATCGGCGGGCAAGTCGCATGACCCCACATGATCACGCACCGCTCTCCGACGCTTCAATGAACGGCGCCGAAGCGAAAAGGCTTAAAGTCATTCTGTCCCAGCCGCGCGGCTTCTGCGCCGGTGTTGTCCGCGCGATCGAGATCGTCGAGCGCGCCCTGCGCAAATATGGCCCCCCGGTTTATGTACGCCATGAAATCGTCCATAATCGCCATGTCGTGGAGCGGCTGAAGGCGAAAGGCGCTCATTTCGTCGAAAACCTCGAAGATATTCCCGAAGGTGCGGTGACCATTTTCAGCGCGCATGGCGTGCCCAGGGCCGTGGTGGATGAGGCGGTCGCCCGTGACCTCCCTGTTCTCGATGCCACCTGTCCCCTGGTGACCAAGGTCCACAATGAAGCGCGGCGCTATGTTGCGCGCGGCCGCACCCTAATCCTCATCGGCCATGCCGGTCATCCCGAGGTCGAAGGCACCATGGGTCAGGTGTCCGATCCCGTGTATCTGGTGCAGACCGAAAAGGATGTCGAGCTGCTCGATCTCCCCAGCGATGCGCCGGTTGCCTATGTCACCCAGACGACGTTGAGCATCGATGATACCCGCGGCATCATCGCTGCCCTGCAGAAGCGGTTCAGCGATATTGTCGGTCCGGACACGCGCGATATCTGCTACGCAACCCAGAACCGCCAGACTGCGGTGCGCGAGCTGAGCACGCTCGTCGATGTAATCCTGGTTGTCGGCGCGAAGAACAGTTCCAATTCCAACCGGCTGCGCGAGATCGGCGAGGAGGCGGGCATTCCGGCCTATCTCATCGCCGACGGCAGCGAGCTCGATGCGCGTTGGCTTTCGGGCGCAGCGACCGTTGGCATTACCGCTGGGGCTTCCGCGCCGGAGGTTCTGGTGGAAGACGTCATAGCCGCGCTGCGCCGCATCGGTTCGGTCGAGGTGTCCACGCTGCCTGGACGCGAGGAGAACCTCGAGTTCCGCCTGCCCACCGCCCTCGCCGACGTCGGTTAGGCAACACGAGAGTCATTAGGAAGGAGTTCGCCTTGGCAATCCCGTTTTCGCAGAAGCTGAAAGTCGGTGCCTATGTGGTCCGCCAGCATCTTGCCGGCCGCAAGCGCTACCCGCTCGTGCTCATGCTCGAGCCGCTGTTCCGCTGCAATCTCGCCTGCGCCGGCTGCGGCAAGATCGACTATCCCGACGAAATATTGAACCAGCGCCTATCCGTTGCCGATGCTCTTGCCGCAGTCGATGAATGCGGAGCTCCCGTGGTGTCGATCGCCGGCGGCGAACCTCTGCTTCACAGAGAGCTTCCCGAGATCGTCAAAGGCATCATCGCCAGGCGCAAATTCGTCTATCTCTGCACCAACGCGCTGCTCATGGAGAAGAAGCTCGACCAATATCGGCCGGATCGCTATTTCGTCTGGTCGGTGCATCTCGACGGCGACAAGGACATGCACGACCGCTCGGTTTGTCAGACCGGCGTCTACGACCGCGCTGTCGCGGCGATAAAAGCCGCCAAGAGTCGCGGTTTCCGGGTGAACATCAACTGCACCCTCTTCAACAACGCCGATGCCGAAAGCGTGGCGAAGTTTTTTGACACCGCGAAGGATCTCGGCATCGACGGCATCACCGTTTCTCCGGGCTATGCCTATGAGCGCGCTCCGGACCAGCAGCACTTTCTCAACCGGGAAAAAACCAAGCAGCTCTTTCGCGATATCCTGCGCCGCGGCCGTGGCGGCCGGGACTGGTCGTTCAGCCAGTCGAGCCTGTTCCTAGATTTCTTGGCGGGCAACCAAAGCTACCATTGCACGCCCTGGGGCAATCCGACGCGCACGGTGTTCGGCTGGCAGCGGCCCTGTTATCTGCTCGGCGAGTCCTATGCCCCGACCTTCCGCGCGCTGATGGAGGAAACCGACTGGGATTCCTACGGAACCGGCAATTACGAAAAATGCGCCGACTGCATGGTCCACAGCGGCTATGAGGCTACCGCCGTCACCGATGCGGTCGCCTCTCCCCTGAAAGCGCTTGCCACCAGCCTGCGCGGTGTGCGCACCGAAGGACCGATGGCGCCTGAGATATCGCTTAGCAATCAGCGTCCGGCGGAATTCGTGTTCTCCCGCCACGTCGCCCTAAAGCAGGCTGAAATCAGGGAATCCCAGGCTCGCGCCAAGCAGGCGGCGTCCGCGCGCTAGCGACGCTCGCGCCACCCGCGCATCAAGGGCAAGCCGCAACATCGCCGGCACTTGGCTGGGCGCCAGTAGCACGCCCTTGGCCACCCTGGCGATATTAATGCTCCCGTCGCTGCGCTGCGCCGCAAGCGCCGCCGGCGGCAGCGTGCGATCAGCCGCATCGATAATGACCCTGCAGGCCGCGAAAGGCACACCGCACGCCTGCGCGATATCAGCGGCAATATACGATTCCATGTCGACTGCCGCGGCACCGCTGCGCTGCTGCAATGCTCTTTTCGCTACCGGATCAATGAGCGGCGCATCGCTGCTGGCGATCTTTGCAGGCGTGGCATTGGCAAGACGTTGCATCAATGCGCCGGTCCACCGCCGATCGGTTTCAAAACGCCCGGCCTCGCCGATGATCGACTCGGCAACGATCCAGTGCCCGCATTTCAAGTCCGGATCGAGCCCGCCTGCCAATCCGAAGCTGATGATGCCGCTGCATCGCGCGCTCAGCGCGTCGCGCAGCGCCCCTCGCAGCTTCCCGCCATTGCCGGCGCAAACGACTCTGACACCTGCGCCCGCAGCAATGCGTGCCTCGAAAGCCAGGCCCGTCACCGCGATGAGGTCTGGCAGGCTTGAGGGCGTACTCACATGCCCAGGGTCCGCGGGCCCTGGTTCGCCGCTTTGAGATTGCGGTAGCGCGCCAGCG
>DATFOT010000167.1:0-2933 GCA_035265265.1 Aestuariivirgaceae bacterium
CGACATGGGATGTGCGGTGCCAGCGTTCAGGGAGATATCGAAGACGCCGATTTCCTGCTCGCCGGCCAAAGTCACGGCGCCGCCGAGCGCCTCGGCGAGGAGCTGATGGCCAAGGCAAATTCCGAGGAAGGGCCTGACACGCACTTCCACCCATTCGCGAATTGCCGCTTTTTCCGCAATGAGCCAGGAGTGCTCATCCTCCTGCCAAACGTCCATGGCACCGCCCAGCACATACATGAAATCGTAACGGGCAAGAGAGGGCAGGGTTTCGCCGCGATGAACCATGACCGGGTCGATGGTAAAACCATCGGCGCGCAGAAAATCGCCGAAGCGGCCGGGGCTGTCTTCATCCATATGCTGAAGCAGCAAAACGCGCCGTGTCATCTGGTCTCCTCGTCCATGGCCTTCACGGGAGGTAGCACCAGTGTTTCGGCCTGACAATCGCTGCGGCTGCGGGAGCTGCAATGCGTGAATTGGCCGGCGGGCGAGAAGCAAATCCTGACCTCCGTCAGGGAAGAGGTTCGTGGAGAAGGACGGCAGACAAGGCCGATCATCGACGATTTGAGGCCGGGATTGGCGTCGATGAAATCCGAGATGATTGCAGCGGGAGGGGCTGTCACGACACGCCCGGGTGACAGATAGCGAGCCGGTATCGTGACCTTGGCGAACAGCCGCTGGATAAGGCGAAAATAGGCGCTCATGGACAGTCCGGAGCAGGTGCCGTGTTTTCGCCATTCATGGATGACCAGCCGCTTCGAAGGCATGAGCGGCAGCATCGCCGATATTATCTTCTCAGGGATCCACCGTTCCTGCGCGGGACAATATGCGGGCCATCCCCTGCTATATTGCGGCCACAGACCATGAACGACAAAGGCATAGGACGCGCTGCCGCCACATTGCATCGACTCGCTTTCGGCACCAGACGCGGCACAGAAGCTCGGTGACCAGGAAAGGGCGAGAACATAATGGTCGATGGGCTTGGTCCGTGCGTGCGACGGCGCAGCGAGCAGTAGTGCGAGCAGCATCGCAGCGCAGCCGATGAACCATCGCCGAGCCATCAGCGGCAGCGGGACCGATCAGCGCTCGGCAAGCTGCGCCTTCGGGAAAGGATCGGAGGGGGTGGATTTCCTGCTCAGCGGGCAGGTATCGCTCAGGAATTTCCAGGAGGCGACGTTTTGAAACATCGTGCATTGTGCAAGCTTGCCATTCACACAGGCGAAGGCGCCGACATCGAGGCGCCGTTCGTAAAGCCGACACTTGCATTCTTTGGCGAAGGACGCCGGCGCCATTGCCGGGACCGCCAAGAAAAACATCAGCAGCAAGCTGCAGGGGCGGAACATCGGCGGATGATAGCACGTGGCCCGACTGCTGATAAGGCCTGTGGAGGCATCAGAGGGGGAGCAGCTGGAGGTTGACGGCCTGAAAGCCGCGGCCGCGCGGATCGGGCTGCAGATCGAAACTCAGCTGCGTTCCCTCGGCGAGCTCAGGAATGCCGGAACGCTGAACGGCAGTGATGTGAACGAAGACGTCCTTGCCACCATCATCAGGCGTGATGAAGCCGTAGCCTTTGGCGGCGTCGAAGAATTTGACCCTGCCGCGCTGGCGCATGGGCGTCACCCATTGATCCGCTCAAGATCTTCAAGGCGCGGCGGCTCGCTCATCCAGCCGCCGCCGGAACGGCCGAAATCACGACCAATATCGAATTGACGCTTCATGACCTCGGGTTCGAAGGTCAACCCGTCCTTTGCTGCGGCTATGTTGTCGGGTATCGAGATCAGGCGGAAGGATGCTTTCGCCTGGCGGGCGGTGACATAAGCCTGGTAGACCGTTCGGTAGAGAAGCCCGCGCAGGAGTTCAGCTATGGACTTCTTGGAAATGTCGATGACTTCCGGCTCGACCGCCTTGTCGGCATTCAGCAGCTTCAGCTGGCTGTTGATGATGAGATAGACGTTGCGGCGAACGGCCGGCTGTCCGAGCATGAAGGACCGCAGAAGCACAGGCGCCTTCACACCGCCGTCGACATGCATCTGGCGGCCTTTAGACGCGCCGGATGGACGAATGTACACGGGCTTGAACAGACCCGGCACGGCGGCGGAGGCGCGCAAGACCTGCTGGTATATTTCGAGGCGGCGTGGATGGCCCGATGCTGCGATGAAACCCATATCCCAGACGACCAGATCGCCGGAATCGAGATTGGTCGTTGCGACATAGAGCCGACGGCCGGCCCGATGCTCGGCTGCCACGCGATCTAGCAGATCCTCGGTGATGATGCTGTCGATCTTGTTCTTGAGCGGGGTGTAATCATAGAGGCTGTCGGAAAATACAGCCTTGATACCTTTGCTCTTGTAAATATCCTTGGAATTGACCGAGGTGTAAGCCTCCTCGAGCACAGGATCGAGCTCGGGTCCGACAAACACCAAAGTCGCCATGAGAGCGCCGGTCGAAACGCCGGTGATAACGTCGAAGCGGGGCCGCAGCCCGGCCGCCGACCAGCCGACCAGCACGCCGGCACCGAAAGCACCGTCTGCACCACCGCCGGACAGGGCCAGTATGTTAAGCTCCGGCTTGACCGTTCCCGGCGCCACTTGGAGCTGGGCGTTGATGGGATTTCCGGTGCCATCAAAAAGCTCGACGGCGCCGACGGGGGTTTCGGTGCGAACATCCTCAAGCTCCAGCGGCCGGGTGGCGGCGCAAGCGATCATCAGAAAGCCAAGAACGGCTAGCGCGGCATAGCGCACGTAAGCGACGGTCAGCTTCGCGTTCCTCGATATTTAATATTTGCCCAGTTGCATCGGGCTACCGATGCCATTAGGCTTTTTTGCGACGATTCCAGAGCGGGGACTCGTATATGTCCAGACATGTCAGGTTGGCAGGGTCGTTTTGTGCCCTGATTACAATGCTGTTGGCACCGGCGGCCATGGCGAAGCCGGTCA
>DATFOT010000168.1:0-5782 GCA_035265265.1 Aestuariivirgaceae bacterium
ACATCGATGGAGTCGATGACCATCACATCCCACTCGCCGGGTTGCGACTGCTCGATAATTGCCAGCCCTGCGCCCGTTCCCTCAAATTCCTTGACGTTCACCTTCACGCCATTGGCTTCTTCAAATGGCTTGAGCAGCGCCGGGTCGGCGTGATCGCACCAGACGAGCGCGTTAAGCTCCTGGGCAATGGCGGGCGCGGAGGTGAACGCCGACACGACTGCCACTGTGACCAGCGAAGCGAGTCTGCGTCTGAAGGAAAATGCAATCCTATCCTGTGCAATCATCGACGGAATCCTCCCAGACTGACCAAAGGCTGGACCACTTCAAAAGTCTAGTCAATGCGCCGAAGCGAGCGAAGCTATTCTCGTGCCGGCGATTGTGAAAACTACTCGCAAACGGCCACATAATCAGTGCAATTGTCATACAACTGATGCTAACATTGCCCGGCAATCAAGAATCCACGAGGGAGGAAACGATGGATTATGTGCATAAGTTCAGGCAGGGCGCGCTGACCGCCGCCTTGCTGTGTTCTTTCGGAGTTGCCGCAGCGCTGGCCGCTGGACCGGAGGTTGTTCAAGGCCCCGGCGCCGAGCCGGAATGCTTCAAGCCTTGGGCCGCCGATACCAAATACTTCAAATATCCCGCCAAGCAGGGACCATACCGGATCGCCCTTGCCAATGGCTTCATCGGCAACACATGGCGCATTCAGATGATCCAGACCGCCAAGGCCTATGCGGCCCAGCCCGATGTTGCCGCCAAGCTGAAGGAATTCAAGGTCGTGTCCACAGGCGAAGATCTCGCCGCGCAGATCGCCGCCGTCGATAACTTTGTCAACTCTGGTTATGACGCTGTGATCGTGAATGCCCAGAACCCCGCGGCGTTCGGGCCCGTGATCAAGCGGGCCAATGCCGCCGGCGTGGTGCTTGTCGCCTTCGACAACACGCTCGACACCGATGAAGCGATCAACGTCAACGTCGATCAGAAGGGCTTGGGCAAGCTCTGGGCAAACTGGCTGGTCAAGAACATCCCCGCCAAAAAGGGCAAGATCCTGGAGGTTCGCGGCGTGTCCGGCACATCGGTCGATCGTGACCGCCACGACGGCATTCACGAAGTGCTCAAAGACTCAGGTGGCGACTGGGAAGTGGTGGAAGTCATCGGCAAATGGGATGACGGCACGGCCCAGAAGGTAACCGCCGACGCCGTGGCCGTGCATAAGAAATTCGACGGCGTAACGGTCCAGGGTGGCTCGACCGGCACCGTGCGCGCGTTGATGGATGCCGGTCATCCCTTTGTTCCCGTCGGCGGAGAGACCGAGAATGGATTCCGCAAGCTGTGCGGCGCCCATACCGGCGAGGGACTGAAGTGCTCCTCGGCTGGAACCGGACCCGCTCAGGTGGCTGTTGCAATCAAGACGGCAATTGCAGCTCTCGAAGGCCAGGTAGTGCCGCAGTCGGTCGCCTTGCCGCTTGCCATCGTCGAAGATCCCAATTTCAAGGATGGCCAGGATTTTTACGCCGACCAGTCTGACAATTTCTTCGTCGGCAACGCCTTCCCCTCCTGCGGAATCAATTTCACGGCGCAGGAAATCATGGGCCAGTCAAAAGAGAACCAGTAAGCGATCAACGCTCACAGCCGCCGCGGTTTCTAGCCGCGGCGGTGTCTTCCGGAAAGGGGCGGGGATGAATACTGCGGTCGCGCCGCTGTTCCGCATGCAGGGCATATCGAAGCGCTATGGCGGTGTGCTGGCGCTCGACGATGCCCGGCTCGAATGCCGCCGTGGCCGGATCCATGCGGTGCTGGGCGAGAACGGCGCCGGCAAATCCACTCTCATCAAGATCATGTCCGGTGTCGTTCGCCCCGATTCCGGAATGATGGAAATCGAAGGCAAGCCGGTCGCGTTTCGCCATCCCGCGGAGGCGACAAAGGCCGGCATTGCCTGCATCTATCAGGAGCTCTCCCTTCTTCCCGATCTGACTGTCGCCGACAACATCTCTATCATCAATCCTCCGCGAAAATTTGGCCTCATCGATCGCACTCGGCAGCGCCGGATCGCAGAAAAGGCGCTCTCCCGCGCCGGCGCTTCGGACATTCATCCTCTTGCTCGCGTAAAGGACCTTCCGCTCTCACGCCGTCAGATGGTTGAAATAGCAAAAGCCCTGGCGCGCGATCCCAATATTCTCATTCTAGATGAAGCGACCTCCGCCCTGACGGCAGGCGATGTCGCCACTGTCTTCAAGGTCTTGAAGCAACTCCGCTCGGACGGTTTGGCGATCATCTACATATCCCATCGCATGCATGAGATTGCCGAGCTCGCCAATGACTGCACCGTTTATCGCAACGGCCGCTATGTGGCGACCTTCGAGTCTGGAACCAAGAGCGATGCAGCCATCGTCGAGATGATGATCGGCCGTGAATATCAAAGCGTCTTTCCGCCCAAGCCCCCGCGCGTGTCGAATGGCCGACCTATTCTGTCTGTTCGCAATCTCTCCTGGGCCGGCAGGCTTCACGATATCAGCTTCGACTTACGGCCGGGAGAAATCGTCGGGCTAGGCGGCCTCGACGGACAGGGTCAGCGCGACCTGTTGCTCGGGCTGTTCGGCGTGCTGTTGGGCGTTTCCGGCTCGGTCGAGATCGAGGGAAAACCGGTAAAGCTCGCCAGCCCGCGCGCTGCAAAATCTGCCCGCGTGCGCATGGCATTGATCCCGGAAGATCGCAAGACTGAGGGTTTGATGCTTCCCATGTCGGTGCGCGACAACCTGTCTTTTGCAGCACTCGATGGACTCACCCGTTTCGGCGTCATCGATCAGTTGCGGGAACGCCGCCTTGTCGACGAGATGATCAGACTACTGCAGATCAAGGCCCCCGACATCGACGCTCCCGCCAATGCGCTGTCTGGCGGCAATCAGCAAAAGGTGGTCCTTGCAAAATGGCTGATGAACCAGCCAAGGATCATACTGCTCAATGATCCCACCCGCGGCATCGACGTTGGGACTAAACAGGAGTTGTATCAGCTGATGCGCCGCCTCGCCGATCAAGGCTCCGCTATCCTGTTCTATTCGACCGATTATGATGAGCTTGTCGGCCTCTGCGATCGTGTGGCCGTGATGTACGACGGACGGTTCGCCAGGATTCTCGAGAGCGGCAACATTACCGAACGGATTCTGGTATCGACGGCTCTCAATCTCGGGGCCGACACGGCTGAACCAGCGCTGGCCGCGGCACCTGGCGAATGATCCCGTCCCGTCATTTCTTCGCCGAGCACAAAGGCACCTTTGCAGCTCTCGTCACTGCCGTCTCGTTCTTCATTCTGTATGTATCGAACCATCCGGTTGGACTGACCGCCGCCGTTGCTACGACCGCCGCCAACAAGGGCGTGCTCCTCGCCCTCGTAGCCATGGCACAGACTTTGCCGGTGCTGACGGCTGGTCTCGATCTCTCAGTTGGCATGGTCTTCGTGCTGGCGAATTGCCTTGCCTCCAGCCTGGTGGTTGGCTCGCCGCTGGAGACCGCCTTCGGCGTCGCAGCCGTGTTGATAATCGGGGTGCTGTGCGGTTTGCTCAACGGCCTGATCATCGTTTATGGCCGGCTGCAGCCTATCATCACAACCCTGGCCACGGGTGCCATCTACTACGGCTTTGCACTCATCATACGCCCTGTTCCGGGCGGTGACGTGAACGCCGATCTGGCCGATGCGCTGACGGGGCAGCTTCCCGGCGGAATCCCCGCCTCCCTCGCGGTGATCCTGCTGGTCGTTCTGCTCGTGTGGATCCCCTACCGGCGCTCGGTGCTGGGTCGGGCGGCCTATGCGGTCGGCTCCTCCGAGAACGCCGCCTTCATGTCCGGCGTGCCGATCGGCAAGGCAAAAATCGTCGCTTATATGCTTTCCGGACTCCTGGCTGCCATAGCGGGGCTGATGCTCACCTTCATCACCTACTCGGGCGAAGCCTCCGCGGCCATCGGCGGCACCTACACGCTGAACTCGATCGCAGCGGTCGTCATCGGCGGGACCTCGCTCTTCGGCGGCTCCGGAAGCGCGGTCGGATCGATCTTCGGCGCCTTTGTTCTGCGAACGATTGGCGATCTTCTCTTCGTTTTTGATCTCGAGCCCTTCTGGCAGCCGCTCGTGCAGGGCATCATCCTGCTCGCAGCGGTGAGCCTTGGGGCCGTTCGGCTGCTCAGAATGCGCAACCGGCTGGATACGTTCACATGAGGAACGATTGATGTTTGCGCGCGTCCCGGCCATCGCCCGCCGTTTCGACCCTGCCGTTGCGGCGGCGTTCGGCTGCATCATCGCCCTGCTGCTCATCGGCAGCCTTTACTCGACAAGTTTTCTGTCTCCTGAATATCTGCTTCAGCAGCTGCAGGTCGCGTCGTTTCTCGGGCTGATCGCCACCGGCATGATGATCGTGATCCTGCTTGGCCACATTGATTTGTCGGTACCATGGGTAATGACCGCAGGCGCCATGATGTCGACGGCCGCCGCAGGCTGGGGCAATGGCGAATGGCTTGCCATTCCCTTCGGCATCCTTTGTGGAGCAGCCTTCGGCGTGATAAACGGGATTGGCGTAGCTTATCTGCGCATACCCTCGATGATCTTTACCCTCGGTATCAACGCGGTTGCCCAGGGGCTGATGGTGCTGCGCACCGGCGGATTTGCGCCACAGGACCACGCAACGCGGTTCATGCATTTCATCGCGACCGGACGAAGCGTAATGGGAATACCGAACGCTCTCTTCGTCTGGTTTGCCATAGGGGCCGGGGCAGTTTTCCTCTTGAGTAGAACCAGTTTCGGCAGATCGGTGTATGCCATCGGCAACAGCGAGCGTGCCGCCTATCTCTCCGGCAGCGATACCCGTCGCGTGCTTCTGCTTGCTTTCACTCTCTGTGGTGCCCTGGCCGGCCTCGCCGGCGTTTTGCTCGCAGGCTATTCGACTAAGGCCTATCAGGCGATGGGCGATCCTTACCTCCTGCCTGCCATTGCCGCCGTGGTGCTGGGCGGAACCAATATCCTTGGCGGGCGCGGAACCTATCTCGGCACCATTGCCGGGGTAATTCTTATTACCCTGCTGCAGTCGATACTTTCAGTGATGCAGATCGAGGAATCCGGACGTCAGATCATCTATGGTGTCGTTATCGTCGCGATGCTTCTGCTCTACGGCCGTGAACGCGGCCACGCGAGGTGAGCGACTGCCTCATTTGGATAGATAAACCCTGCTGATTTGCGCTCCGATGGCCTCGAAGGCCTCTTTGAGTGTTTCACTATCCGGCGCATGAAAGTACTTATCCGGATCGCTGGCGCATCCTTGCATCAATTCGATTGAATCATCATCAGGCGAACCGAATATAATCGTGTAAACGGTAATTGGATTACTGGCATCCCCCGCCGTCTTGACTGCATTGCAGGCAGCTGCCGTCCTCGCATCCAACACGCCGTCACGGTCGGTAATCGCAGACATCCCCAGCCGGGTGGCTGATTGCGAGGTGTAGCCATAGCCCCCATAATAGGAACCGTTCATGTTGGAGAGTTCCGCTCCCCAGTCATTTGACCCGTCTGTCATTACGATCATGACCTTATTCCAGTCTTTGTCGGTGTAGCTCGCCCCCTCGGTAAACGGCATTGTCGGTGACAGCACACGCAGCCCCCAGCTCACGCCGGCGGCGATGTTGGTGTAACCGTCGGCGACCATATTCTCAAGCGCCTCCGTGATGGTCTGTTTGGTACCCGTCAGCGGTGTGAGTGGAGCGATGCCGCACGAATAACCCGGGCCTTCGTCGTCGTTGC
>DATFOT010000169.1:0-2690 GCA_035265265.1 Aestuariivirgaceae bacterium
GCGGCTACCGCGTATTCTCGCGTGAAATCATTCACCCCGCCGTTGCCCTCGGTCTTTCCCATGATGGCCAGGATCGATGCCGGATCGATTTTGCCCGCCTCGATCAGGTTCATCAGACCGGAGACATCACCGGGGCTCTTGGTCGGGATCTGGAGAACGTCCACCGATGTCGTGCGCATGGTCATTCCATATTGCCGCTGTGCCAGAAGAGTAAGCGCTGCTCGGTCCATCCGATCACATAGAACATGATGATCCCTGCCAGCGCCGCAGCCGCGATCGCGGCGAACAGCGTCGCGGTTTCGAGATGCGCGGAGGAAATCATGATGAGATAGCCGAGCCCCTGCGTGGCGCCGACGAATTCGCCGACGATCGCACCCACGATCGCAAGCGAGGACGAGATTTTCAGGGCCGAGAACAAATACGGCAGGCAATAGGGGATCCGCAGCTTGCGGAATTCCTGCGCTCTTGTTGCACCGAGCGTCTGGAACAGCTCGCGATATTCCGCGTCCGCGGCCTTGAGTCCCTTGACCGAATTCACCAGTACCGGAAAAAAGCAGATCAGAATCACGGCGACGATCTTGGACCACCAACCCGTCCCCAGCCAGATCACCAGCAGCGGCGCGACGGCCACGATGGGGGTGGTCTTGATGGCGATCGCGATCGGAAACAGCCCTTCCTCGAGCATCGCAAACCGGACGAACAGGATGGCGCAGCCGAACGCCAGCAGGCTGGCAATCAGGAATCCCGCGAGCGCTTCGACGAAGGTGACGCCAAAGTGAACGGCGAGGGTGCGGTCGATACTGGCAAAAATCGCACTCGGCGCGGGCAGCAGATATTCCGGGATCTCGGCGATCACGACGATGGCCTGCCAGGCGGCGAGCGCTAGCAGGGCGAATATCAATGGCGCCAGAATTGATGATTTCATCGTTCGCCCCTGATCATCGACCGAATTCGACTGATAATCGGGCCGGATACCGAATCTTCCGGCGCACGCGGCCGCGCGCTGCCGATCTCCACTTGCTCCAGCAGCCTCGCCGGCCGTCCGGTCAGAACGACGACGCGGTCGGACATGGTCACCGCTTCCTGTATCGAATGCGTCACCATCATGATGGTGTGCAATCGCGTTTCTCCGCTCTTCCAGATGCGGATCAGTTCCTCGTTGAGAATCTCGCGCGTGAGTTCGTCAAGCGCGCCAAACGGCTCGTCGAGCAAAAGCAGATCGGGATCGCTGATCAGTGCGCGGGCGAGCGCCGCGCGCTGCTGCATGCCTCCCGACAACTGGAATGGGTAGGCGCCGGCGAAATCGCTCAGCCCGACCAGCTCGAGCATGCGATTGGCCCGGCGCCGGTCCGTCGCATCGACCACGCTGCCGCCAAGCTGGATCTCGATCGGCAACAGCACGTTATCGAGCGTCGTCAGCCACGGCAGCAGCAACGGCTTCTGGAACATGAAGCCGACGCGCAGATTGGCGTCGCCCAGCACGATCTTTCCCGTCGTCGGCGACACCAGGCGGGCGATCGTCTTCAGCAAAGTTGACTTGCCGCATCCGCTCGGGCCGAGCAGCGAGACCAGTTCGCCCCGCTTGACCTCGAAGCTCAAATTCTCCACCGCGACCACATGGCCGAAGCGAACCTCGAGGTTTTCGATCGTCACCAGGGGGGCAGGCGGGGACAGTGTCGCCTCCAGCCGGGGGGCGAGCGCCACCGCGCTCATTTGAGAAACTCGACCGTGAATGCCTTGCCGATTTCGACTGGAGTCTTTTGGAATCCGGCCTCGACCAGCAGCTTTTGCGTGGCGCTCCAGTTTGCCGTATCCATCCATCCTACCGGCTGCGCATCCGGCTGCAGCAGCGGCAGGCTCGCTTTCATCATCGCCAGCTCATGCTCATAGGTCAGCTTCGCGCCGTACTTGACGGTGATCTGCGCCGCCTCTTCGGGGGCTGCGATAGCGCTGCTCCAGCCCCTGAGCGTTGCGTTCACGAATTTGCGGACGACGTCTGGCTTCTCCTTGAGCATTTTCTCGGTCGTGAACAGCGTGTCGGCATACAGATCGATGCCATAGTCCGGCGGGGAGACAATGTTGACATCGAAGCCCTTTTCCTTGGCTGCGAGAACCTCGTTGATGAGGTATCCCGGCCAAACGTCGACGGCGCCGGCGAGCAGCGGGGTTATGTCGAATTTGACGGGAATCTCGTTTAGTTTGGCCTTGTCGATACCGGCCTTGGCGAGGATCGCGCGATAGATCAATTCCTCGTTGCCGCCGATCTTTACGCCGATGTTCTTGCCGACATAATCCGCCGGTGCCTTGATGCCGGACTTCGCCAGCGAAAACAGCACGAAGGGGTTGCGGCGGAAGATGACCGCGAGCGCGACCACCGGAACGCCCTTGCTGCGCGCGATCAGGATCTGGTCAGCGGCGGTGACGCCGAATTGCTCGTTGCCGCCGGTTGCCATCTGGATCGCGGGAAAATCCGGCCCGCCAGGCTGAATGTCGACATTCAGACCGGCCGCCTTGTAAAGCTCCTTGTCTTTGGCGACGTAGAAGCCGGCAAACTGCGCCTGATGAAACCATTTCAGCCGCAACGTCACCGCTTCCTCGGCCTCGGCGGTGGTGAGCATTCCACCCAGAACCAGTGCGATGGCGGACGTGATGAAACGGTAGAACATGAGCGCTGTCCTCCTCAGGATTTG
>DATFOT010000170.1:0-5774 GCA_035265265.1 Aestuariivirgaceae bacterium
AATCCCTTGAAGCCCACGTCCGGCTATCGCCTCCAAAGCATGAATGAATTTGCAGGCATTGGCGGCGATGTCCGCTATGTGAGCACGGAGGCAGCCGGCTATTACTTCTATCCTCTCATGGAGGGCTTCGTTATGAAGCTGAAGGGCACGGCGGGTTACATGACCGGCTGGGGCGGGGAAGATGTTCCGATCCTCGACCGCTTCTTCAAGGGCGGCGAAAGCTTCCGCGGCTTCGCTCGTTCCGGCATTGGTCCGCGCATGGAGCGTCAGGTCAGTTCCGGAAGTGGTGGAACTGATGCCATTGGCGGCCAGACCTATGGGATCGGCACAGTGGAGGTGAGCTTCCCCGTTGGCTTGCCTGAGGAATTCGGTGTGAGCGGCTCGGTCTTCACCGATTTCGGCACCCTTTTCAATGCGCCGGAGGATGACACGCCTGCGCCAGCAGGCAAGAGCTGCGGCGGAGTCTTGGGAGGGACATGCGACGTGTTCGATACCCCAGAGCTTCGCGCCTCTGTCGGTGCCGGCCTGACGTGGGAATCGCCCTTCGGTCCGCTGCGCTTCGATGTCGCTTATCCATTCCTCAAGGCCGATTACGACAAGGTTGAATACTTCCGGTTCGGTGTCGCCACGAAATTCTAAGAGGAAAATGCACCAAGCTCTAGCGGGCGGCCCCTCAGGCCGTCCGTTTTCGTGTGGAAGGGTAGATAATGCCTGACAACTCCGGTGGGCCGACGCTGGGCGAGGCCGATATCAAGCGCATCATGCAGCTGCTGCCGCACCGCTATCCGTTCTTGCTCCTAGATCGCATCATTGAAATGAACGGTGAAGACTCTGCAATCGGCATAAAAAACGTGACCTTCAACGAGCCGTTCTTTCAGGGTCATTTTCCTGGCAGCCCAATCATGCCGGGTGTTCTTCTCATTGAAGCCATGGCGCAGACGGCCGGTGCCCTCGTGATCAGCCATTTGGGTTCAGCCCAGCAGGGACAGCTTGTTTATTTCATGTCCATCGACAAGGCGCGCTTCCGCCGGCCGGTTCTGCCCGGCCATCAAGTTCGCTTTCCGGTAAAACTCATTCAGAAACGCCCCCCGGTCTGGCGGTTTGCCGGAGAAGCAATCGTCGATGGTAAACAGGCGGCCGAAGCCGAAATCGGCGCCATGCTCATGGACTCCAGCCGTCAGGCTTGAGAGGGAGCTATTTTCCCCGGCGGCTCATTGGCACATAGTCGCGACGGGTCTCTCCCGTATAGAGCTGCCGAGGTCTGCCGATGCGGTGGTCGGGATCCTCGATCATCTCCTTCCATTGCGCGATCCAGCCGACCGTGCGGGCCAGCGCGAACAGCACCGTAAACATCGAGGTTGGGAATCCCAGTGCTTTGAGCGTTATGCCCGAATAGAAGTCAATGTTCGGATAAAGCTTGCGCTCGATGAAATATTCGTCTCGCAGCGCCACCTGTTCGAGTTCGCGTGCCACGGCAAACAGCGGATCTTCCTTGACCCCGAGTTCGTTAAGAACTTCATGGGCCGTCTTCTGCATGATCCTCGCGCGCGGGTCGTAGTTCTTATACACGCGGTGGCCGAACCCCATCAGCCGAAATGGATCGTCCTTGTCTTTGGCGCGCGCCACGAACTTGGGAATGTTCTCGGGATGCCCAATTTCCATCAGCATGTTGAGCGCCGCTTCATTGGCCCCCCCATGGGCGGGACCCCACAGGCAGGCAATGCCGGCAGCGATACAGGCAAATGGATTGGCTCCTGATGATCCCGCCAGCCGAACCGTCGATGTCGAGGCATTCTGTTCATGATCGGCATGCAGGATGAAGATGCGATCCATCGCGCGTGCCAGCACCGGATTCGGCTTATATGGTTCGCAGGGAACGGCGAAACACATATGCAAAAAATTGGCGGAGTAAGAAAGGTCGTTGCGCGGATAAATGAACGGCTGGCCGATCGAGTATTTGTATGCCATCGCGGCAATTGTGGGCAGCTTCGCGATCATTCGCCGGCTGGCAATTTCACGCTGCCTCGGATCGTTGATGTCGGTGGAATCGTGGTAGAAAGCCGACATAGCCCCGACCGTTCCTACCATGACCGCCATAGGATGGGCATCGCGGCGAAATCCGGAGTAGAAACGCGCCATCTGCTCATGAATCATCGTATGATGGGTTATAGCGTCCTCGAATTCCTTGCGTTGCGCGTGGTTCGGCAGTTCGCCGTAATAGAGCAGATAACATGTTTCGATGAAGTCGCCGTATTCGGCTAGCTGCTCGATGGGATATCCGCGATAGAGGAGTATTCCTTCTTCGCCGTCGATGAAGGTGATTTTAGATTCACAAGCCGCGGTGGATGTGAAGCTGGGGTCATAGGTAAAAACACCAACGTCGTCATAAAGATCGGAAATATCCATGACATTGGGTCCGATCGTGCCGGACTTCACCGGCAGAACATGATCCTTGCCACCATATGTCAGCCGAGCGGCATTCGAGGCTTCGGTCATTCGCTTAACTCCTGATGGCAATGTCGGATTGGCTACTCGATTGCCGTTCCTGCTGCAAGCTTGATATCGGAACGGTGCTGCCCAAAATCTAGGCACTTCCGTGTCGATATACGAGCCAGAGCGCCGAAAATTACGATAACCCCGCCGCCTTGCCGATCCGCCGCAGCGTTGCGGGCTTATCGAGAACGGCCATCACGTCGAAAATGCCCGGCGAAATCGAGCTGCCGGTGAGCGCCGCCCGGAGTGGCTGGGCAATTTGGCCCAGTTTGAGACCATGTTTGGTGGCAAAATGCTTCACATCGGTTTCTAACGATGCCTCGGTCCATGAAGTATTTGCTTCCAGCACCGGGTAAATGTTTTTGAGCACCTGAACTCCGTCACCCCGCAAAATCTGCTGTGCCTTCGCATCGGGCTGGGGATCATCGAACAGAAATGCCGATGCGGCTTTTAGCTCTTGGAGCGTCTTGGCACGCTCTTTCAGCCCAGGGAGTGCCCGCAGCAGCTTTGCCTTTATGCCTTTGTCGATCTTCGTCAGTAAGGTCTGCCCGTCGGCGCTGTGCCCCAGAAAACCGAGGAAGGCTTCCAGCAGGGTTTCATCGGGCATGTTTCGCATATAATGACCGTTGAGATGCTCGAGCTTCGCGTAATCGAACCTTGCAGCTGATCTCCCGATACTCTCCAGGGAAAACCATGCGATCATCTTTTCGGTCGAAAAAATCTCATCATCGCCATGGCTCCAGCCTAGCCGTGCAAGATAATTGCGCATAGCCTCGGGCAGGTAGCCCATATCCCGGTAAGCATCCACCCCAAGCGCGCCATGTCGCTTGGAAAGCTTCGCTCCGTCCGGTCCGTGAATGAGTGGAATATGCGCCATCACCGGGATTTCCCAATCGAGTGAGCGGTAAATCTGCGCCTGCCGCGCGGCATTGGTTAAATGATCAACTCCGCGGATAATATGCGTCACGCTCATGTCATGATCGTCCACGACGACCGACAGATTATAGGTCGGCGAGCCGTCGGAGCGCAGTATGATCAGATCATCCAAATCCTTGTTGTTGAAGCGCACGCCACCCTGCACGCGGTCCTCTATATTTGTTTCTCCTTGGGTTGGAGCCTTGAACCTGATAACCGGGTTCACGCCCGCAGGCGCCGTCGATGGGTCGCGATCACGCCAAGTTCCATCATAGCGCTGCGGCCGTCCCTCTGCCGCTGCCCGCGCGCGCATATCTTCAAGTTCCTGGGGTGTGCAGTAACAGTAATAAGCCCGGCCGGCGGCAAGCAGCTCCCGGGCCACCTCCCGGTGCCGCTCGGCTCTTGAATATTGCGACACCGCATCTCCGTGCCAATCCAGTCCCAGCCAGGTCAAACCGTCGATTATCGCCTCAACCGCCTGGGAAGTGGAACGTTCCCGATCCGTGTCTTCAATTCTCAACAGCATTATTCCCTGCGTGTGTTTTGCAAACAGCCAGTTGAACAGCGCTGTTCGCGCCCCGCCGATGTGCAGGAAACCCGTGGGTGAAGGGGCAAATCTCGTGATAACTGGCGATGACATTTGCGCCGAAGTCCATGATCATGGGGATTGGAGGTAGTCGGGCCGCGGTCTAGCACAAGCAGCCGCAGGGGTTAAGAGGTTGGGGACCAGGGGGCAGTATTGACGATCATAGCTGCATTTCTTCGGCTGGGCGCGAATCGCGACACCCTGCGCCAGCAGGTCGCCCGGCTTTACCACCGTGCTGGAGCGGCAAACGAGGGGAGGTTAATTCTTTGGCTCCCTGTCGCCATGGCGGCTGGAATAGGAGCCTATTTCGCTCTTCCAGTTGAGCCGGGCGTCATTCCTGTTGGATTCGCAATCGTGGGGATGGTTTTTTGGGGCTGGTCCCAGCTTTCAGGCTGGCGGTCGGCCGCAGCCACTCTGGCCGCCATGGCGCTCTTTGGAATGCTGCTGGCCAAGGCTCATGTATGGGCATTTTCCGGCCCTGCGATTGCCGCTGTAACAGAGGAAATCCATGTCGAGGGTTTCGTCGAGCAGATAACGCGCGGGCTCGGCCGCTCCGCAACGGTCATCCTTCGTCTTGGTGCTGCAACGGGTTTGCCGGACGATCAGCGCCCTAAACGAATTCGAATATCGACAGCTGTTCAAAAAAATTTGCGGGTTGGAGATCATATCGAAGCCGAATTGCGGCTCAACCCGCTGCTGACGCCGGTTGCGCCCAGAGCTTTCGATTTTGCCCGCACCCAATGGCTGCAGGGCATAGGAGCAAGCGCCTCGACGAGAACGCCGCTCCGCATCAATCGCAATATCTCTCCGCCGAACTGGCTCGCTTTCAGGCGCGCCATCGACGCTGCCCGGTTCACGATCAGCGGCCGGATCCGCAACGCGATGCCTGATGAGCTAGGTCTGCTTGCGGTTGCGCTGGTCACCGGTGAAAGGGCTGGGCTGCCGCCGCGCATGAAAGACAGTTTGCAGGCTTCCGGCCTTGCACATGTTGTGTCTATTTCCGGCCTTCACATGTCGCTCGTTGCGGGGAGCTTATTCTGGATTATCCGGGGGCTGCTCGCCTTTTCCATGCATCTGGCGCTCAGGAAACCGATCAAGAAGTGGGCAGCCGCGGCGGCTTTGATTGCAGGAGCGCTTTATCTGGCACTGTCTGGATGCGAAGTGCCCGCTCAGCGCTCCTATTTGATGCTGGCGATCATGTTTGCAGCCGTGCTCGTCGGCCGCCCGGCGCTCAGCCTCCGCAATGTCGCCCTTGCGGCTATGGTTGCGATGATTCTCGACCCGGCTGCCGTGCTGCAGCCTGGATTGCAGATGAGCTTTCTTGCAGTGACCGGTCTGTTGAGCTTCTTCGAGGCGCGGCGCATGGACCGGTCATTGCCGCCGATCATGCGAAGGGGGAGAGTAGTCCATGCAGCGATGCGCCTTGCCCTGGCCTTTCTTACCTTAGCTGCGACTACGGTGATCGCGGGTATTTGCACGGGCCCGCCGGCTGCTTATCATTTTGGCCGCGTCTCGCCCTACAGCCTTGTCGGCAACCTGCTTGCCCTGCCTATCGTCAGCTCGATCATCATGCCCATGGCATTGGCAGGCACGGTGATGATGCCCCTCGGGCTTGAACATCTGCCCTTTGCCATCATGCACATTGGTCTGAAGTCGGTGATGGCAATCTCAGATTGGACCGCTAGCCTTCCAGGCGCGCGTTATTTCGTTCCGGGGCAAACGGCGATAAGCGCCGTGGTGTTCTCGGCCGGAATTCTCCATATCTGTCTTGTCAGGGGTG
>DATFOT010000171.1:0-5487 GCA_035265265.1 Aestuariivirgaceae bacterium
CTTTTGCGTGATCAGCACGCCCTTGGGCTCCGATGTCGAGCCTGATGAATATTGAATGTATGCGGCTTCGTCCGCGCCGAATGGCATAAGCTGCGCGCCCGTGGCGACGACATCGGCAAGCTGCCTGTGTTTCAGCACCAAGCCGCTGCGTGCAAGGGCCGCTGCTTCACTCAAATAGCCGTAAAGCTCTTCCGGGGAAACGATCAGCGTGACCTGCGCACAGCGCAGCATCCCGGCGATACGCTCGACATAAGCATCCTTGCCGCCGAGATACATGGAATAGGGAACGGGACAAGGCACCAAGCCGGCATACTGGCAGCCGAAGAAAATTTTGAGAAAATCTTCCCCCGTGTCCGCCGGCACGGCAACACGGTCGCCCCGCGACAGGCCGAGCCGAACGAGCCGCTCGGCAGTGGCGATTGCCTCTCGCCGCAACCGCTCATAAGTCAGGACATTTCCGAGAACGCCGCGTGCCGAATAGAAATTGAAGCCGGTGTCGCCCCGGGCAGCATAGTCGAGCGCTCTCGACAAGCTGCTGAAATTACCAAGCTTCTGCGGCAGTGCTGTATTGCTGCGCGGTGTCGGCGCAAGCTTCGCCGGCCCTCGAAAAGGCGCCCCCAAAGACCCCGCTGAAACCTCAGCTCGCACCTCAGAAACCTCCTAACCGTTGTTCTTGTCGTATTGAACCGGCAGGCTCTAACGTTGCTGCTTCAGTTAACAGCCCGATTTGCATCGGACCTCAGTCCATTTCCCGCTCCTCAAGGGGTATCAGCCAAGGTCGTGTCGGCAAAATCAAAACGTGTTGCAGAATGTAACTGAAAGTTTTCGATTTACTGTTGCGAATCAGCAACTTCAGTAATGATTTAAGCTGGCCTCGATCAAGGCGAGTCGCTCAAATTTTTCTGCTGGAATGGGCGCAGCAGAAGGGCCAGAAACGGACGGTCATGTTCCCGCTCCACCCCGATCTCCAAACCGGGAGTCCGCCGTGTTGCGCTGCGGCTGGCAAACACTTGGTCCCAGACCGAAAGAATTGTGGAGTAGTTGGAATCCGTGTCTCGGCGCAAGGCATGATGATGCACCCAGTGGATTGCTGGCGTCACAACGATCGCCGAGAGGAACCGCTCGAAACTAGGCGGCAGTCGCATATTCGAGTGATGAAATACCGTCGCAATCAGCAGCAGCAGCTCGAAAACGACGACGCTGGCCAGCGGAACGTCGAATACAAGGATGATCCCTGCGCGCGCGAGGGCGGAAAGCACCACCTCGCCAACGTGAAAACGTAACGCCGACGTGCTGTCGAGGAACTGGTCGAGATGATGCACCTCGTGGAAGCGCCAGAGAAACGGCAGTCGATGATTGGCCCGGTGCCACCAATAGATCCACAAATCCAGGAGAGCCAAGTCGACGGCAAGCGCTGCTCCACCCGTGAACCAGTCGGGACGCCAATCCAGCGACCATTGTGCTGCTGCCGCCGAAACCGGAATGACGATCAGGGGTGAAGCCGCGGCATTGAGCCCGGCAAACGCGAGGTTCTTGCTGAGCCGGCGAAGCCGATCGGCCATCCGCCCCAGAGCTGCCGCGACCCCCGGCCGTGCTGCAGGAAAAAGCCGCTCTAGAATAAAGGTCGCGGCCAAGAACATGAGAAATATTCCGGCCTTGCCCTGAAGCATGGCGATTATTCCGTCCATGTCACGCCTCCCGCCACCTTCGTTCGAGCCATTTGGCGGCAAGCGGCAATAGCACGGAAATGCCGATATAGCGGACGATCTGCATGCTGCCCACATAGGCGGGATCGAGATTGAGCGCAAACGCCATGATGGTCATTGCCTCCAGCCCGCCCGGCGCAAAGGCAACGAGCATATGAGTGAGGGGAATATCTGATACCGCGCTAGCGGCCAGCGTCCCCGCCAGGGCAACCACGAGCGCAACGGCAAATCCGCTGATCCCCGCCAGCAGCAGGCGTCCGATCAGCCGCCGGTCGAAGCTCTGGAAACGAGCGCCGATCATGCTTCCAAGGATGATATAGGCCGGAAACAGAATGAGGTTTGACAAGGGGTCGTGGACAAGGCCCATCAAACTCACGGCTGCGCTCGCGGCGAGCGCGCCTAGAATGAGGCCCGCCGGCAGCTTCAGCCTTTCCGCTGCAAACCCTCCCGCCGTGCCCACGCCGAGGAGTAGCACGCCATCGCGCAAGCTGCTCGCCGTGGGGGCGACGATCGATGCGGAATTGCCGCCCTGCATGATCGTAATCACGCCCGGCAGCACCGACACGAGAAAGAATAGCCGGACGCATTGCACGATCGTGACGCGCGGCATGTCGGCGCGCGCGTCGTCGGCGAGAAGCAGCGTGAGCGACAGGGCGCCCGGCACGCTGCTGAACAGCGCCGTCGGACGGTCCCAACCATGCACATATCTGAAAAAAGCATAACCGCTCCACGTAACCGCAAGGACGGTCACTGTCAGAGCGGCCACGCTCGCCGGCCATTGGCTCATCCGCTGCAATGTATCGGGACCGATGCTGCCGCCGATTTGTATGCCGAGAATGATGAATACGGCGACACGTGCCGGGTCATAGATAGCCGCCGGAAATCCCGCCATCACGGCCGCGCTCACCGCGATCATGGAGCCGGCGAGCCATGCCGCCGGCAAATTGGCATAGGCAAACAATGCGCCGCCCGCCGCACCGATCATCAGCGTCAGGATGACCCGTGCCGGAGCCCACCATGCCGGGCTCGATGACGCCAACTCGTTGCCTCCTCAACTGCCTTTCGCCGACTTGCTTTTCCTTGCTTTCCGCGACATCAGATTCAAAATCTCGATGAGGGTCGAGAATGCCATCGCTGCATAAATATAGCCCTTTGGAACATGCACGCCGAATCCGTCGGCGATTAGCGCCATGCCGATCATCAGCAGAAATCCCAGGGCCAGCATGACGATCGTCGGGTTCGCATGAATGAACTTGGCAAGCGGCCCCGAGGCAAGCAGCATCACCAGCACCGCGACTACGACTGCCACCATCATGATGGGAATGTGATCTGTCATGCCGACGGCGGTGATGATACTGTCGATGGAAAACACCAGATCGAGTGCCAGTATCTGCACGATCGCCGAACCGAAGGTCATGGTCGCGCTTTTGCGATCGAACAGATCCGGCCCCGGATCGGGGTCGACGTTATGATGAATCTCCTTCGTCGCCTTCCAAACCAGGAACAACCCGCCGGCGATGAGGATCATGTCGCGCCATGAAAAACCGTGGCCGAGGATTGTAATGACCGGCCGTGTAAGCTGCACCACGATGGCAACGGTAGCGAGCAACACGAGGCGCAGCACCAGCGCAAGCCCGATGCCGAGGCGGCGCGCCTTGTCTCTCTCTCCAGGTCCAAGCTTGTTGGAGATGATCGACACGAAGATGAGATTGTCGATGCCTAGCACGATCTCCATTGCGATTAGTGCAACCAGGGCAGTCCATGCGCCGGGGTCTTGGGCAAGGCCAAGGAGGTTATCGAACATCGGGTGAATCCTTACAAGTTCCTGCAGCGCGCAATGATGCGCTCGGCCACAAGTTCTTGAAGCTGCCAAAGATATGGGTCATGAATGCCTGCCGCCTCTAGAGCATTCACCGTCTGATGCAGATAATCTGCCCCGCTTCCCCAATGGCCGCACGCAATGGACAACGTGTCGGAAATCTCCCCTGGCGATAAATCCGCAGCGTAATTAGGGCGGTTCGGATTGGCGGTGAAGGCAATCGCCAGCACGCTGCTATTCTCCAATTTCACCTCGATCCAGCGCGGATGGTTAGTAGGGGGCTTCATCGTCATCTCCCGGCGCCAGAGCTTCTGAAGTTCTTCATACTCTCTCCCTTCATGGAGCTGCTGAACGAATCCCTCGCATGTTCCGCCTCGATCGAGCGCCATCATCAAACCGGGCTGCTGTGCAGTGCCCCGGAAGCGCGTAAGTCTGAGGCAGAAGGAGCGTCGCCACCCCTGCGCCGTTCCTCGCACCATGCCGGCATAGTCGAACGCCGGTTTCCATATAAGTGAGCCATAGGCGAATATATACAGAGGGCCCGCAGGTTTTTCCGAAAGAAATGCCTGAAGATGATCGTCGTAATCTTTTTCGCTGAACACCGACGTTGCTGGATCATAGCCCGGATCTTCCAAATCGCGGTGGACCCGCCTCACCAGCTCTTTAGTGAGTTTCAACTGTCTTTTTTGCTGATCGATACTCTTGTCGGCCATAGCCGGCAAATTAGCGCGGCATCAGGCCGCAAGCAAAGAGAAGCCACTGCCTTCCGACTGGCTCGTCGGAAAACAGTGGCTCTTCAAAATAACCAAAACCCAAATTACTGTTGGGTCGTCGTGCTCGGAGCGGGCTGCTCCGGCTGCGCCTGAGGCGCCGGCGCGGGTTCGGGGGCCGGCGCGGGTGCCGTTGTCGTAGTTGTCGTGCTGTTGTCCGGCGCCGTTACCGAGACATTATCGACGCGGTCGGGACCCCATCCAAGACCCCAAACTCCAACCCCGAGCAGGACGACAACGACCAGGATGATTCCCAGCACCATGCCGATCGTGGCGTTACCGCCGCCGTCACCAGGTGTATTGATGTTGGTAGCCATGTTGTTCGCTCCAGCTGTTGACTCTAGCTGGCTTCAACGCATGGCTCCTCTGGCAGTTCCCCCTGCCACAGCGCGCAAGCAGCCGAATCGGCAATTTATGGTTTATCCCCAGCCGATTCGCCGCTCCTTAACATTCGGGAACCGTGCAAGCCGGGAAACTGCGCCATTCAGGCAACAATTGGTCCGGAAATGTCACGCGGGAGAACTCGGTCCCGAGCACGGCTGCCGAGGCAAAAAAACCTATCTGGCATCCCACATCCCGAGAATGCTCGCGACGAAATTCTTAACTTCCCTTATGCGGCTCAAGGGTTTACCATCTTTCTTTTCGGTCTGCAGCGCAGCTGCTCGAAGTCCGGAGGGGAATTTTTCTCCCCATGAATTTTCCCATCATGAAGGGAATGTCGCGCTTCTGCGTTGTTGCACCGTTGCGGTGATGCCATTAACCTTTTGCTGCAGATTCGGGTGCGGGGATAATTCTCATGAATCGTGCAGGGCCGGCAGCGGTCGTGATGGCCGCAACCATGCTGTTGTTTCAACACGGTGCAGCTGCAAAGCCGCTTACGAACTACGTGCATTATCTGATCGTCGGCAGCTCCCCCGAGGGCTTGTACAGGTCGATGATCAGCAATGGCCCGCTTGTCGGTGGCGGGAAGGCCTATGCCTCGACCAGAATGGATCCGAAGGTAACCGCGACGACAGTCGCAACCCCGCAGAGCTGCCGCGTTGACAAGTTCCAGCTCGATATGACTTTCACGATAAGACTTCCGCAGCTGAAGGACGCCTCTTCTCTCAATGCTTCAAGTCGCGCGAGTTTCGATCGGTTTTACGAATTCGCCAAGAGGCACGAGGAAGGCCATCGGTCGATCTGGCTCGCT
>DATFOT010000172.1:0-3921 GCA_035265265.1 Aestuariivirgaceae bacterium
TTGGACTCAGGCGGCGAGGGCCCGCATCACCTTGCTGGTGAGGTCATTGCGAGTGAAGGGCTTGTTCACCAGATCGATGGCGTCGGGCAGGTTCTGCATCTGGCGCACCGAACCCGGCGCGTAGCCGGACATGAACAGCAGCTTCAGCTCGGGGCGCAGCTTCAGGGCGCGGGCGGCAAGCTCGGGCCCGTTCATGCCGCCTGCCATGATGACGTCGGACAGCACCAGATCGATATCCTTGCGGGTCGCGAGAATATGGAGAGCTTCCGAGCCGTTCGAGGCCGTCAGAGTCTCGACGCCCAAATCGGCAATCATCGTGGCGGCGACATCGCGCACGGCATCATTGTCTTCGACGACGAGCACGACGGAGCGATGCGGCGGTGGCGGATCAGCTGGCTTGGCTGAGGGCTTCAATTCGAAAAAAGGGACTTGCCCGCCCTCGCTGCGGGCGCGCGGCAGATAGATCTTGACGCTGGTGCCATGCCCGAGCTCGGAATAAATCTTGATGTGCCCGCCGGACTGCTTCACGAAGCCGTAGATCATCGACAGGCCTAGCCCGGAACCGGCTTCCGGCCCCTTGGTGGTGAAGAAGGGCTGGAACACCTTTTCGAGATGCTCCTTCGGAATGCCGCTGCCGGTGTCGGTGACGGCGATCATCGCATAGTCGCCCGGCAATACCTCGTCATGCCGGCTGCAATAATCGTCATCGAGCGCGACGTTGGAGAGCTCGACGACGAGGCGGCCGCCGCGCGGCATCATGGCGTCGCGCGCATTGATGCAGAGATTGAGGATGGCGGTCTCGAACTGCGACACATCGACGTTAATCGGCCAGGTGCCGGTCGAGGGCGCGAGCGTGAACTCGATGGCCTCGCCCACCGCCTGGCGCAGCATCGGCTCCATTTTCGGCAGCTGCAGCGAAAGATCGACCGACGTCGACTGCAGGGTCTGAAGCCGCGAAAAGGCGAGCAGCCGCTTAGTAAGCTCGGAGCCGCGCTCAGCGGCATCGAAGGCGGCCTTGATGCGCCGGGCAGCGCGCTCATCGCTGTGAACAAGCTGTTCGACCAGCTGAAGGTTGCCCATGACGACCATCAGCAGATTGTTGAAGTCGTGAGCGATGCCGCCGGTGAGCTGACCCACCGCTTCCATCTTCTGCGCCTGGAGATATTTTCGCTCCAGCGCCTTGCGGTCGGAGATATCTTGGCAAATTCCGAAGAGGGAGACGACCTCGTTCTCTTCGCGCTCGGTCTCGATCGTCGCTTCGATGTGGCGCTCGACGCCATTGGGCAGGGCCAGCATGAACTCGAGACTCGGCATGTTGCGGCCGAGCTTGGCCAGCTCGAAGGCTTCCTTCCAGCGCTCCTGATCGGCCGGGGACATGACGCTTTCGATGAGCGACAGGGAAGGAGGCAGCACGCTGTCGGAAATGCCGAAGATCTCCAGCATCTCGTCGGAGAGCTTCACGATGCCGCTGTCGATCTGGTAGACCCAGCTGCCGAGGCGGGCCGCGGCCTGGGAACGGCGAAGGTTGCGTTCGGAAAAACGCAAGCGCTCGAACGCGTTCATCTGCTCGGTGATGTTGCGGGCAAGGCCGATGACCTTGGTGGGCTTGCCGTCCATGGCGTCGCGGAGGACGCCGGCGATGACCTCGACCCAGATGTATTTTTCATCGCGGGTACGAACGCGGTATTTCGTCTGCCACTGGTCGACATGATTGCCGGAGGTGGTAAGGGAATGGTCGATGGTTTTCTTGGCGTCGTCCTGGTGAACCCGCTCGTTCCAGCTGCGATAGTTCAGGTCGGGGTCGCCGGGGGAGAAGCCGAGCATCTCATAAACCTCGGGCGACAGGTTGGAAACGCCGGTGCGATAGTCGAAGTCCCACAATGCATAACCGCCGCTGCGCAGAGCAAGCTGCAGGCGTCGCTCGACGTCATGGGTCTCGGCGATGAAGGCGGCGCGCGAGCTCTGGCCGACGAGAAGCATGACTTCCTTGCCGTCGGCCTTCATCATCTGCGCCGTGAAGCGGGCGAGCTTCGGCGCGCCCATAGAAGGGGAATAGGTTACCTCGATGCGCGTTGCGGCGTTCTGGCCGGCGTCGTTGGTTTCGTCGGTCACATAGCGGGCGGAAAGCTTGCCCATGCCGAATTTGGCCAGGGTTTGGCCCAGCATTTCCTCGCGGGGGATCCGCCACCGTTCGGCAAGGCAGGGCGTGACCTCGATGATGCCGGCATCGGGCAGGGTGACCGCCATCAATTCGACGGAGGCGATCTGAAGGATTTTCGCCAGTTCGACAACCGAGGCCGGGGTTTCCGTCATGAGCAGGCGCTCCTTGGGGATGCAAAGCAGGGCCTGAAGTCTCGCGAATAATGATGAAACAAGGGTTTACCGCAGCCGTCGATTTTGAAGCTTCGGCGGGGGTGGAATTAGAGCGGAATATCCCGAAAACGCCGGCAATCGTTGAACCGCGGGGGGATTTCGGGGCATAAGCATTAACCAGTGGCTGATAAAGGCAATGCCCGAAGGTCGAGGGCGGTTCGAGGACGATGGACAACCTGCAGCAGAAGAGCTTTCCGGTTTCGTGGGACCAGTTTCATCGGGATTCGCGGGCGCTGGCCTGGCGTCTTGCGGCGGAGGGGCCGTTCGAGGCGGTGGTGGCGGTTACCCGGGGCGGGCTCGTGCCTGCGGCAATCGTGGCGCGCGAACTGGGCATCAGGGTGATCGAGACGGTGTGCATCGCGAGCTACGACTATGACAAGCAGGGGGAGCTCGAGGTGCTCAAGACGGTGGGCGAGCATGTTGCCAGGCTGAACGGCGGGGCTAAGATTCTGATCGTGGATGATCTCGTGGACACGGGGGCCACGGCCAAGGTGGTTCGGGCCATGCTGCCGAATGCTCATTTCGCAACGGTCTATGCCAAGCCGGAGGGCCGGCCGATGGTCGACACCTTTATCACCGAGGTGAGTCAGGATACCTGGATCTATCTGCCCTGGGACATGGGGCTGGCTTTCGCGCCCCCGATTCGCGACGGCGCAAAGGTGTGAGAACGCACATAGGGTGCCGCGGCAACGCGTGAAGCGCGCCAAACGGCGCTTGCAATTGCCGTATAATATGGGAAATTGACGATGAGTGTAGCGGCGGCGCCACATGGCAGTTGTTATTTTTACGCCCCCTTGTGAGCACAAAAGTTAATGCTCATAGTGCCGTACTAGGGCTCGGGAAACGTGCGGCGGGCTGGTTGCTTCAGGGGGCGAACGGAGGGGAGACCGAATAATGAAACAGACATTGGCGGGAGCTTTTCTGTTCGCTTCGCTGCTAGCAACAGGAGCGACAGGAGCCGGCGCGGCTGACGTCGACATGGGTCCAGTCGTAGAGCCCATGACGTCGGAGTGGTATCTGGCGATCAGCGGCGGATTGAACAAGGTCTTCGATCTCGATTATGAAGCCGATTTTGATCCCGATCCCTTCGACGATTTCGACGGCGAGATCGAGTTCGATTACGGCTTCCGCGGCGGTGCCGCCATCGGCATGCGCTTCGGCAACAATTTCCGCGCCGAAGTGGAATTTGCCGGAAGCAGCACCGATGCGGATGAGGTCAACGGAAACGACATCGGTGGCTCGCTCGACATCTTCTCGGTGCTGGCCAAGCTCGATTTGGAGATGGAGTTCTTCGGCTGGTGGCACCCCTATATCGGCGCGGGTGCAGGCGTGGCCTTCGTGTCGCTCGACGGCATCGGCGACAGCGATGACAGTCTCGACGATGAAGATACGGTCTTCGCCGCTGCCATCGAGGGCGGCAGCATGTTCGAGCTTTCCGAAAATGTCGAGCTGTTCACCCAGACCCAGCTGATGTTCCTCGGCGATATCGACACGGAGTTCGACGTCGACGAAAGCGACGTCACGCTCGACAGCCCGCTCGTGCTGTCA
>DATFOT010000173.1:0-4988 GCA_035265265.1 Aestuariivirgaceae bacterium
CTGTTTCCGGCAGCGGGGATCCGCTTCATACCCACTGCCCATGAGCAGGGTGCAGGACATATGGCGGACGGCTATTCGCGCACATCGGGCCGGCATGGCGTGTGCATCGCGCAGAACGGTCCGGGCATCACCAATTTCGTCACCTCGACCGCGGCGGCTTATTGGGCGCATTCCCCGGTGGTGGTGATCACGCCCGAAACCGGCTCGAGCACGATTGGGCTCGGCGGCTTTCAGGAAACCGAACAGCTGCCGATCTTCTCCAAGATCACCAAATACCAGGCACATGTGTCGAAACATCCGCGCATGGCGGAGCTTCTGGCGCGCTGCTTCGACAGGGCGATGAGCGAGCGCGGCCCGACGCAGTTCAACATCCCGCGCGACAATTTCTATGGCGAGGCCGATTACGACATCGGCAAACCGCGAAAGATCAGCCGCGGGCCAGGAGCCGAGGAAAACCTCACGGAAGCCGCCGATCTTCTGGCAAAGGCCAAGTTTCCGGTCATCGTTTCGGGCGGAGGCATCATCTTCTCGGAAGGCGTGGCGGAATGCGTAGCGCTCGCCGAGCAGCTCAACGCTCCTGTCGTGAACAGCTATTTGCACAATGACAGTTTTCCCGCCGATCATCCGCTATGGTGCGGGCCTCTCGGTTACCAGGGCTCGAAGGCGGCAATGAAGCTCATCGCGCAGGCAGACGTAGTGCTGGCGCTCGGCACGCGGCTCGGGCCATTTGGAACATTGCCGCAGCATGGGCTCGACTATTGGCCGAAGGACGCCAAGATCATCCAGGTGGACAGCGATGCGCGCATGCTTGGGCTCGTCAAGCAGATCTCCGTCGGCATCGCCGGGGATGCGAAGGAAACCGCGAAGGCGCTGCAGTATCGGCTGGCAAACCGAAAGCTGGAAAGCACGGCGAACGCGGATGCAAGGCGCAAGACGATCAATGCCGAGAAGGCGCAATGGGAAGCCGAGCTCGACGGTTGGACGCATGAGAAGGACCCCTGGTCCATAAAGGTTGCAGAGGATTCCTCCTATATGCATCCCCGCCAGATGCTGCGGGCGCTGGAAAGCGCGATGCCCAAGGATGCCATGGTGTCGACCGACATCGGCAATATCTGCTCGGTCGCCAATTCCTATCTGCGCTTCAAGCGGCCGAACAGCATGTTTGCAGCCATGAGCTTCGGCAATTGCGGCTATGCACTGCCGGCGGTCATCGGCGCCAAGGTGGCGGCACCGGAGCGCGCGGCAATTGCCTATGTGGGCGACGGCGCCTGGGGCATGAGCTTCAATGAAATTCTTACCTGCGTGCGCGAGAGGATTCCGGTGACGGCGGTGGTTTTCCACAACAAGCAGTGGGGCGCGGAGAAGAAGAACCAGGTGGATTTCTACGGCACGCGGTTCATCGGGGTAAATCTCGATAACCCCGGTTTTGCCGAAATTGCGCGGGCAATGGGCGCTGAAGGCGTGAGGGTGGAAAGGCTCGACGATGTGGGCCCGGCATTAGCCAGCGCTTGTGAGGCGCAAAAAGCGGGCAAGACAACGGTTCTCGAAGTCATGTGCACGATGGAGCTTGGCGATCCCTTCCGCCGCGATGCACTGAAATACCCAGAAAGACTTTTGGAGAAATACCGGCACACGAATGTAAGCGTCCCGGGGTAATTCGGTCTTGAGTGCATCCCAGTCATCATCCCGGCGTGGTGATGATGTCAAAAGAGGCAAATGAACGTCTTCGCCCTGCCCCAGGATCTCACCACTGCTGCGCTCGCGGTGATGCTGACCGGGCTTGCAATCGGCGCGATCGCGCGTGGATATTCGGGATTCGGCTTCTCGGCCATATTGGTGTCAAGCTGGGCGCTCGTCACCGATCCGG
Source organism: Aestuariivirgaceae bacterium (assembly GCA_035265265.1). Classification (GTDB taxonomy): domain Bacteria; phylum Pseudomonadota; class Alphaproteobacteria; order Rhizobiales; family Aestuariivirgaceae; genus DATBLQ01. The sequence goes on from DATFOT010000173.1 coordinate 1,868, forward strand.
CGCGCGCTGTCGTCGTGGCGCTCTGCCTGGAAGTCGCCGCCAGCATCATGCAGGCCTTCTCGGTGTGGCGGGAGATTCCCTGGAAGCGCGTCGCACTGCTGATGGCGGGGGCCGTGATCGGTACGCCGGCGGGCGCCTATCTTCTCGCGCATGCGCCCCGCGAGCCGCTAAAGCTCGCGATCGGGGTTTTCGTGCTGATCTCGGCAGGGCTGCTGCTTTTCGGGTTCAAGCTCAAGGGCAAGTCGCACGGCTCGCGCACAGCGGCGGTCGGCGTGGCATCGGGGGTCGCCAATGGCGCGGTCGCGATGGGCGGGCTGCCGGTTGCACTGTTTCTCACAGCCGAAGGCGAGCGGCCGCACCAGATCAGAGCGTCGGTCATCGCCTATTTCTTTCTGCTGGATATCGCCGGGCTCATCTTTCTGGCGCGCGAGTCGGTCGTGACAGCGGAGATGCTGTCGCTGGCAGCGATATCCCTGCCGATCACGGCCTTTGGCGTATGGCTCGGCGGCAGACGCTTCCTCGGGGCGACGCCCGACAGCTTTCGGCGCACCACGCTGGTAATGCTCATGGGCATTGCGGCAATCGGCATTGTTCGCGGGCTGTGGGTTCTCAGCTAGGCGAAGCCCAGAAGAAGAATGGCCGCGGCGACGATATCGTCGAGGTCGGCACCGCGCGACAAATCGGAAACCGGCCGGGCGAAGCCCTGAAGGATCGGGCCCACCGCCTGCGCGCCGCCGAGATATTGGGCCAGCTTATAGCCGATATTGCCGGCATCGAGATCGGGAAAGATAAGAACATCAGCACGGCCGGCGACCTCGCTCGCAGCTTTGATCTTGTTTCGGGCGACATCGGGAATAAGCGCCGCGTCCAGTTGAAGCTCACCGTCGACGGCGAGAGAGGGCGCGCGCTCGCGGACCAGACGCAAGGCTTCCACGACCTTGTCGGCATCGGCATGACGCGCGCTGCCATGAGTGGAGAAGGAGAGAAGGGCCACGCGCGGGGCTTCGCCCGTCAGGCGCGCGGCGCTGTGGGCAGTCGCAATGGCTATGTCCGCGAGATCCGAGGAGGAAGGCTGCACATTGACAGCGCAATCGGCGAAAAAGAGGTGGCGGCTGGGCCATTGCATCAAAAAGAAAGAAGACGGCACCGCGATCGCCGGTGCGGTGCCGATGGTCATCATCGCGGCCTCGATAATTCGGGCGGTCGGATAGGATACGCCGGCGAGCATGGCCTCGGCCTCGCCAGCCGCTACCATGGCGCCAGCGCGATAGAGAGGCCGGCTGAGGAGCTGCAGCGCCATCCCCTCGCTCATTCCGGCGCGCCTTTTGAGGATGGCGGCAACATGTTTCGGCGAAGGCGGCGGCAGGGGCTCGGCAAAGAGGAGAGGCACAGCCAAGTCTTCCGCGAGGAGACGGGCGGCGGCGGCAGATATGCGGCTGTCGGTGCCTTCCGGCATGACCAGGCGCATCTTCTTTCCCTTGATCGCGGCCCTCGCCTTGCCGATAACACTCATGGCCGAAGGGGTTAATGCAATCCTGGTGAATGGACAAGTGCATGGCGGGAGAAGACAGGGAAAAGGTTCACCGCGGGCTGAAGGGTATTTATTTCGAGCGCTCGGCCATCAGCTTCATCGACGGCAAGGCGGGCGAGCTCAGATATCGCGGCTATTCGATTCACGACCTGGCCGAACAGTCGACCTTTGAGGAAACCGCCTATCTCCTGCTTCATGGTGAGCTGCCTACCGGAGCTGAGCTTGCGCTGTTTCAGGAGAGGCTCGCCGAGGCGCGACAATTGCCGGATGCTGTCGCCAGGCTGATCGGCGATATGCGCCACGGGCATCCCATGGATGTGTTGAGGACAGCCGCATCGGCGCTGGCCGGTTTCGATCCCGATCGAGGCGACAACGACAGCGAGGCGATGCGGCGGAAGGGATTGCGGCTGACTTCGCAGATTCCGATGATCGTGGCCATGCATGAGGCGCTGCGCAACAAGCGGACGCCGGTTGCGCCCGACCCCGCGCTTGGCCATGCGGCGAATTTCCTTTGGCAGCTCACAGGCAAGGCGCCTTCCGCCCATTCGGCGAAGCTGCTCGACAAGGATTTGATTTTGCACGCCGAGCACGGTTCAAACGCATCCTCCTTTGCGGCGCGGGTGGTGATCGGCACCGAGGCTGATCTTCATGCGGCGGTGACCGCGGCGATCTCGGCGCTCTCGGGCCCAGCCCATGGTGGTGCGGCGGAAGACGTGATGCGCATGGCGCAGGAGATCGGCACGCCGGAAAATGCCGCAGCCTATGTGAAGGGCAGACACGACGCGGGCGAGGCGGTAACCGGCTTCGGCCACCGCGTCTACCGCACGGAGGACCCCAGGGCGCGGCACATGCGAGCGGGCGTCGCGGCGCTCTCCCACGAAATGGGCGAGCCCAAATGGTTCAATATATTGCAGGCGGTGGTAGAGGCGATGAAGCCTTATGCAAGGCACGGCGTTCACGTCAATGTCGACTTTTATTCGGGCGTGATCTATTACCTGCAGGGCATCGCCGCCGATCTCTTCGTGCCGATTTTTGCGGCGGGCCGCGTACCGGGATGGACGGCGCAATGCCTGGAACAGGCTCACAGCAATATATTGATCCGGCCTCTCACGCTCTATGACGGCCCGCCGGCGCGCGACTACCTGCCCCTTTCACAACGATAACGGATAAACCCCATGAGCTTGCGTGTTGCCGATGCCATCGTTCGCGGTCTCGAGGCGCAGGGGCTTTCCCGCGTCTATTGCGTTCCCGGCGAAAGCTATCTTGCGCTTCTCGACGCATTGCACGATTCCAACCGAATCCAGACCATCGTGTGCAGACATGAGTCCGGCGCGGGGTTCATGGCGCTGGCGGAGGCAAAGATCACGGCGCGCGCGCAATGTTACATGGTGAGCCGCGGACCTGGAGCGACAAACGGCTCGATCGCGGTGCATCTCGCCCAGCAGGACGCGACACCGCTCGTCGTGCTGATCGGCCAGGTGTCGCGGGAGGAGCGCGGACGCGGAGCGTTCCAGGAAGTCGATTACACGCAGTTCTTCGGCCGCATGGCAAAGGCCGTGTTCGAGGTGAGCGAGGCTGCCAAAATCGGCG
>DATFOT010000174.1:0-6568 GCA_035265265.1 Aestuariivirgaceae bacterium
CGAAGCCGCGCCGGCCTAGCACTCAACCCCTGGTCAACGGCAGCCAGTCCACGGCTTGCCTACAGGCACCGGCCCTATCTCCACACTCAAGGCGTCATCCGGACAGCGCCTCCTTCACGGAGCAGGGTGAAGAATGACTACTCTATACTAGGAATGTTGTCAACAGGAAAAGAATTCCATTGCATGAAAATCGTCATGGCCGTGCTTGACACGGCCATCTCCATCAGAAGATTCGCGGGTTGATCCCCGGATCAAGTCCGGGGACGCGAATGACGGATTGGGAAGTCCGGCCATGACGGTTTTTGTAGTACGTCATGCGCGGACTTGATCCGCGCATCTGCCGCTGGCCCGAGATGGCCGGATCAAGCCTGGCTATATCGGCCAGCGCCTAATTGCGCGCCTTGTCGACGAGCTTGTTCTTGGCGATCCAGGGCATCATTTCGCGCAGCTTCACGCCCACCGCCTCAATCGGATGGGAATCGTTGAGCCGGCGGATCGCCTTGAATTTCGGCTGGCCTGCCTTGTTTTCGCGAATCCATTCTGAGGTGAACGCTCCCGTCTGGATATCCCTGAGCACGCGCTTCATTTCGGTGCGCGTCGCCTCGTTGATGATGCGCGGACCGGTTATATATTCGCCGAATTCAGCGGTGTTGGAGATCGAATAATTCATGTTGGCGATGCCGCCCTCGTAGATCAGGTCGACGATCAGCTTCACCTCGTGCAGGCATTCGAAATAAGCCATCTCCGGCGCATAACCGGCTTCGACGAGGGTTTCATAGCCGGCGCGGATCAGCTCCACGAGGCCGCCGCACAGCACTGCCTGCTCGCCGAAGAGATCGGTCTCGCACTCCTCCTTGAAGGATGTCTCGATGATCCCCGAGCGCCCGCCGCCGATCGCCGACGCATAGGAAAGCGCAAGGTCATGGGCGTTGCCAGAGGCATCATGGTGAATGGCGATGAGGCAGGGCACGCCGGCACCTTTCTGATATTCGCTGCGTACGGTGTGGCCAGGCCCCTTGGGCGCCACCATCAGCACGTCGATAGCCGGCCCGGGGACGATCAAATTAAAATGCACGTTGAGACCGTGGGCAAAAGCAATCGCCGCGCCGTCCCGAATGTGCGGCTCGATCTCGCCCTTCCAGATGTCGGCCTGAAGCTCGTCGGGCGTGGCCATCATCATCAGATCGGCCCATTTGGCAGCCTCCGCGACGCTCATGACCTGAAGGCCGTCGGCTTCCGCCTTCTTGGCGGAGGCTGAGCCTTTGCGCAGCGCCACGGATAAGGTCTTCGCTCCGGAATCCTTGAGGTTCAGCGCATGCGCCCTGCCCTGGCTGCCGTAGCCGATGATGCAGACCTTCCTGCCCTTGATCAGATTGACGTCGGCATCACGGTCGTAATAGACGCGCATGAGCAACCCCTTGCGATAAAGCACCCCCGGAAATCCGGCGCGGAGAATAGCGGCCAAGCTCCAAAACACAAGCGCTATCGGCCATGTATCGGATCGCCGCAAGCGGCCCGGAACAGCCGGACGGTCTCCGCCATGCCGAAAATGAGAGCGTCGGCGATTGCGGCATGCCCGATCGATACTTCTTCGAGGAAGGGAATGGCCGCCACCAGCTCGGGGAGGTTTTCGCGCGTGAGATCGTGCCCGGCATTGACACCGAGACCCGCCGCGCGTGCGGCTTCCGCCGTCGCCTTGAGCTTCGCAAGCTCCTCTGCACGCGCTTCGGGCGTATACTTCGCGCCGAACGGCCCGGTATAGAGCTCCACCCTGTCGGCGCCCATGGCGCGAGCAAGCGCCGGCACGGCAGGATCGGCATCGATGAACAGCGAGACCCTGCTTCCCCTGCTGCGGAATCGCGATATCACCCGTTTCAGCAATTCTTCACTGTCGCCGATTGTCCAGCCATGGTCCGACGTCGACTGATTCGGGTCATCCGGCACAAGCGTGACCTGGTCTGGCTTGCTGGCATCGATCACCGAAACGAAGTGGTCCGAAGGATAGCCCTCGATGTTGAACTCCTTTCCAGGAAAGGATTTTCGCAGCAATTGCTCGAGCTCGCCGACGTCCGCTCTGCGGATGTGGCGCTCGTCGGGGCGGGGATGCACGGTGATTCCATAGGCGCCGGATTCAAGTGCGACGCGCGCCATGCCGGTCACGGAAGGCCACGGCAGGTCGCGGCGATTGCGAAGTTGTGCAACTGCATTCACGTTTATGGAGAGCTTCGTCGTCATGAGGAATGTTCTATCATTCCAATTACTTTCACTGAAAAAATCTACACTCGAATGATCCGTTAACTGCAATTGCCCCAAATTCGCCTTAAGAAATCCTAATTCCGGCACCGTTTTACTCCGCACATTCCTCACGGGAAGGCACAGCGTAACGAGCTCGGGGCTTCACCCAGAATCAATCAAAATAAAAGAGCTCGGCACAGGAGGCGGCTATGGCGTGCGTTGGGCGTGCGATAGTATTTCTTTGTTCTCTTTTCATCTTTTCCACATTTGCAGCGGCTCAAGAAGTGGCGACGCCGCAGCCCGGAACCCACGCTCATACCAAGCAGGTCGAACAGGTCAATGGTGGAACCGTCGGCATTATAACCGGCAGCATCACCGGCACCTACAGCCGCATCGCAACCGACCTGTCGGCGGTGCTCGACAAGGGCAATGAATTGCGGATCCTGCCGATCATCGGCAAGGGCTCGGTGCAGAACATCACCGATATTCTTTATCTGCGCGGCGTGGACGTCGGCATCGTGCAGTCGGACGTGCTGCGCTACGTCAGCGAAAACGGCACCTATCCCGATATCGGCACTAGGATCGGCTATATCACCAAGCTCTATAATGAGGAGATCCACGTTCTCGCGCGGGCACAGGTGAAAAGCCTCGAGGATCTCAGGGGCAAGAAGGTCAATTTTGCCAATGAGGGCAGCGGCACCTACATGACCGCGTCGGTGGTGTTCGGCAAGCTCGGCATCGAGGTCGAGATCACCACCTTCGATTATGAGCTGGCGCTGGAAAAACTGAAAAAAGGCGAAATCGACGCGCTGTTCTACGTGGCCGGCAAGCCGGCTCCGATCTTCACGGCGATCAAGGCCGAGGAAGGCTTGCATCTTCTCAGCGTCGAGCTGACGCCGGCATTGGCTGAGACCTATCTGCCCGGCGAGTTCACCGCGACCGATTATCCGGGCCTGATCCAACCGAACGCTGGGGTACAGACCATATCCGTCGGCGCGGTCATGGCGGTGTTCAATTGGCGCAAAGGGAATGGCCGCTATTTAAAGCTGAAGAGATTTGTCGAGGCGTTCTTCGGACAATTCGACGAATTCCTCAAGGCGCCCCGCCATCCAAAATGGCAAGAGGTCAATCTCGCTGCAGAGGTCCCGGGGTGGCGGCGCTTCGAGCCGGCGCGAGCCTGGCTTGCGGCGCATGAGTCAGAAGCTGCCGACCAGCAGGTCAGCGAGTTCAAGACCTTCCTCAGCACCAGCAGCGGCGCCGCAGCTCTGAGCGTGGAAGACCAGGAAGAGTTGTTCAAGCGCTTCCTGAAATGGAGGGATACTCGCACCCAGTAAGTTGCGTCTTCCCATTGCGTCGTTCGTAGGCATTTTCAGGGGAGTAACGTGGTGTGAGTGAGCACAATCAGAAGACTGCGCCGCCGGCAGAGGTCGAGGCCGGTTCAGCGGAAAGAACTCCACGCGCCAGGCCCGCGCCCGAGCAGAGCCCGACACGGACATCCCGGATCGACGCGGTGAAGGCCGAGGTGGAAGATGCCGGCGCGCTGCGCAGCAAGATGATCCAGGCCATGCGCCGCAAGCTCGAAAGAGAGACCGGCCGCGAAACTGAGCCGGGTGAAATCACGCCGGTTGCAGCTACGCTGCTTGAGGAGTTCCTCGAACCTGTGGAAAGGGCAGTGCCGCGCAAGCCGCATGCCGCTGCGGCACTCGCGCCCCGACAGAGCAAAGAGCTCGTGCCTTCGCGGACAAATGGCTGGATGAGCGGCCCCGCACCAGAGGGAAGAGCCTTGCGGCGGCCGATGCCGCCGGCGTCTGGTGAATCGGAAATCTGGGATGAAGCCGTGCAAAGTGCGGAGCGGGTCGAACGCGCACTCGCGCGCCTGTCGGAGGCACTCGCCCGAGAAGACAGCGCCGCGCTGGGCGGCGGACAGCAAGCACTTCGCCGCACCGGCAAATATCGCCTGCTCAAAGTTGCCACGGTGTTCGGTGCCTCGTTCGCTATCGGCATTTCTTCGCTGGTGCTTGCCTATGACTGGCGCTCGGGAACCAAATTCGAATCGAGGCTTGCGACACTGGCCCGCGACCTATGGCCCTCCGAGGCGCCGGTGGCGGCAAATGTCCCGGCCAAGGCTAAGGCTCAGGCTCCGTTAGTCAAGAAAGCACCGGCGGCCAAAAAGCCGGTCGCAGTTGCTGCGGCAGCGAACGGGGAGCCGCTTCCGACGAAATCCCTCGCCACCGTGAGGATTGAAGCGCTCGATGCCGAGGGCAGAGCGGATTCGGACATACCTCTCACGATCAAGGCGGTCGGTACGGCGGCACAGCCGATTTACCTGCGTTTGGCGGGTCTTCCCGGCGATGCAGAATTGTCCGCCGGGCGGCGCCAGAGAGACGGCTCCTGGCTCTTGCAGCCGGGGCAGGAAGAGGGACTGAAGCTCGAGATGCCGAAGGAAGCTTCGGGCAGTCTCATGCTGACCGTCGAAGCAGTGGAACGGTCTACGGGCGACCTCGCCGCGCCACCGCGGGAAATTCGGGTGAAGATCGATCCGAGCCAGATCATCGTCGAGCCGGCTGCGTCAAAAATTACACCGGTATCGACTCGAGTTGAGGGAGCGGTCGCATTGCCGGCGCCGCCATCGGCTGTCCGCGGCCTGCCGGTCGCTGAAAGCGACGAAATGGCAGCGGCGGAAGAAGCGGCCGTGGCGCCGGCAATGGCGATCGGGATCGATGATCCCGCCCGCCCGCTGATGGCGCGCGGCGATGCCCTGATGGTCATCGGCGATGTGGTGTCGGCCCGCAGTTTTTATGAGCGGGCTTTCAGCATCGGCAATGTTCGTGCGGCATGGTCGATCGCACGCACCCATGATCCCTTGGTTCTCGCCGCGCTCAGGGTGCAGGGACTGCGCGCCAATCCGGCGAAGGCGCTGGAATGGTACCGCAAGGCCGAAACCGGCGAGCCCGGGCTCGAGCAGGCGATCGTGGCCATGGAGCAATTGGTCAGGGAGTAGCGGCGAGCCTTAGACCTTCATCGCCTCGGCACCACGGCTGATGGCGGCGATGCCGGTCCGGGACACTTCGACAAGACCGAGCGGCACCATCAGCAGGATGAACTGCTCGATCTTGTCGATCTTTCCGGTGAGCTCGAAAATGAAGGATTCCGTCGTCGCATCGATGACGCGGGCACGGAAGGCTTCAGCGAGGCGCAAGGCCTCGACCCGTTTCTCTCCCTTGCCTGCCACCTTCACCAGAGCAAGCTCGCGCTCGATGGCATTGCCGATGACGGTAAGGTCGGCAACCGAATGAACGGGAACGAGCCGGGCGAGCTGGGCGCGAATCTGCTCCAGCACATTGGGCGTGCCGGTGGTGACGACGGTAATGCGCGAAACATGCTTTTCGTGGGATGTCTCGGAGACGGTCAGCGATTCGATATTGTAGCCGCGGCCCGCGAACAGGCCGATCACGCGCGCTAGGACACCGGGCTCGTTGTCGACCAACACACACAGAGTGTGGGTTTCCGGCGGCTGCCGGCGGGAATCCATGAAATATGCCGAGGCCGGCGGCTGCAGACCGCCCGTGCTCACCGGCTTCGATCTCGTGTCCATGGCTACACCATCACCTTTCCTTCGGCGCTCACCGCCGCTTCGATCATTTCATCGGGCACATCTTCGCCGAGCAGCATCTCGTGATGGGGCTTGCCCGACGGTATCATCGGGAAGCAATTGGCGAGATTGGCCACACGGCAATCGAAGATCACCGGACGCTTGACGGAGATCATCTCGTGGATGGCGCCGTCGAGATCGGCCGGCTTCTCGCAGCGTATGCCGACGCAGCCATAGGCTTCGGCGAGCTTCACGAAATCGGGCAGCGATTCCATGTAGCTTTCGGAAATGCGATTGCCGTGCAGGAGCTGCTGCCACTGGCGCACCATGCCCATATATTGGTTGTTCAGAATATAGATCTTCACCGGCAGCCGGTACTGCACCGCCGTCGACATCTCCTGCATGGTCATGAGCACCGAGGCATCGCCGGCAATATCGATGACCAGGCCCTCGGGGTGAGCGGTTTGGACACCGATCGTGGCCGGCAGTCCATATCCCATGGTGCCGAGCCCGCCCGATGTCATCCACCGGTTCGGTTCCTCGAATTTGAAGAATTGCGCCGCCCACATCTGATGCTGGCCGACTTCGGTGGTGATGTAGACGTTCTTGTCCTTCGTCGCCGCGTACAGCCGCTCGATGGCGAACTGCGGCATGATGACGTCATTGTTGTGCCGGTAACGCAGGCAATCGCGCGCGCGCCATTTGGCGATCTGCTCCCACCAGCTCTTCAAGGCGGCCTTG
>DATFOT010000175.1:0-3836 GCA_035265265.1 Aestuariivirgaceae bacterium
ATGAACTTCGTCACGCTGGGGCCGCGGACAATCCTCATGGTCGAGGGCTGTCCCCAGGCACAGGCGCTTTACGAGGGACTGGAAGTGCGTTGCATCACGACGCCCGCCGGTGAACTGTCGAAAGCCGCCGGGGCGGTCGGATGCCTGACGGCGGTGCTGCACCGGGATGTGGGAAGTGGCTGAAGCTCGAAACGAGCATGGCAATCAGAAAGCTTTCCACCGTTTCCCTGTCGGTCGATCGCTCGCCCTGGGCTTACGACCAGGCCAATCGTGCAAAGATCGAGAAATCCTGGAATAGGGCTGTTCAGGAAAATCCCACGCTCCACAATGGCGATGTCTTCATGCTGACGAAATGGCAGTTTGCCGGCGACACGCTCAGCGGCACAGTCCAGCCGGCGAGTTTTGCCGGTTTCCTTTATTGGCGGGAGCAGGGTTACCCGGAAACGGGCGCGCGCAATTGCTTCGGCTCGAGCGTTCTCCAGTCAAAGGAAGGCCATTTGCTGTTCGGTCGGATGGCACCGCACACAGCGACATCGGGGCTCGTCTATCCGGTCGGCGGTTCCTTGAGCAGCGAGGATGTGCATGATGACCGGCTCGAGATCGAGTGCAACATCGCGCGTGAACTGCAGGAGGAGACGGGACTCAAGCCCGACGACGCCATGCGCGAGGAGGGATATATCTGCGTTGAGGAGGGGCCGCGGATCTCGCTTGCGGCAAGGTTCATCTTCGACTGCGACTCAAAGGCGTTACGCCAGCGTATCAAGGCCCATCTCGATGCTAGCGATGCGCCGGAACTCGACGAGGTGGTGGTGTTCCGCCGCAGGGCATTTGCCAGGCATCATAGAATGCCCGCCTATGCCCGCATGCTCATCGACCATCTGCTGACGCAATGAAGCTTCGCTTCCACACGCTCGATGTCTTCACGGCAGAACCGATGACCGGCAACGGGCTCGCAGTGGTTCTCGATGCCGATGGGTTAAACGACCGGCAGATGCAGAATATAGCCAGGGAATTCAACCTTTCGGAGACGATTTTTGTTCAGACTCCCGATGACCCGCTGCACAGCGCGAAAGTGCGCATCTTCATGCCCGGAGGCGAGCTTCCTTTCGCCGGTCATCCGACAATTGGCTGCGCGGTGCTCCTAGCATCGCTCAAGCACAAATCGAGCTGCAGTTTTGAAACCGATATCATACTCGAGGAGAAGGCAGGCGTGGTCCCGGTGCGGGTGACGCGAATCGGGGGCGTGCCGCGCGCCGTTTTTGTCGCGCCACAGCTGCCGAAAAGAATAGGGAAGCCGCCGAGCGATGGCGTGATCGCCAAGGCGCTGGGCCTCAATGAGGACGAGATCGGTGCCGGGCTGCATCGACCGCAGGTTTTCGAGGCCGCCAATAGTTTTCTCTTCGTGCCGGTGAAAGACTTAGGCGCGCTGGCACGTGCGCAGGTCCAGGAGCCGCATTGGAGCGACATGCTGCGTGCAGCGGGAACCTTCAGCGCGTTTATCTACACGCGGGGCGGTGCGCTGAAAGACACTGCGTTCCGCGCCAGGCTTTATGCGCCCGGCGAAGGCATAGCGGAGGATCCGGCGACGGGCTCGGCGGCGGCAACATTTCCGGGGCAGATCCATTTCCATGAATCGCTCGCCAATGGGCGGCATCGATGGCAGATCGAACAGGGCTATGAAATGGGCCGGCCCAGCCAGATCGTAGCGGAGGCCGATATTGCCGCAGGAGTGATCATCGAGGTGCGGGTTGCCGGGCAGGCGGTGCACGTCAGCGAAGGCACCATGGAATTTTAAGTGCGGAGAGCCTCTCAACTTGCATTGCGCCAGGGAATGCGGTAGAGGTCCTGCAATCATTCAGGGCAAAGGCTCCAATGATCGCGCGTAAAGAGCATCTCATCTCGGCCGCCGGCATACACGCCGGCTATGGCTTCGCGCGCAAAACCGGTCTGCTCCTCATCCTTATTTGCCCCTGATTACCGGCAGTCCGGGAGGACGGGTACTCAGGGGATGCAAATTTGAACCTCAAGGACAACCAAGAGGCCGGAGAAGAATGCCGGCCGAGCTGCAAGGAACCCAAGCCGATGAGCCCTTCGCAACAAACGCCGGGAAAAGCCGAAGACCGTGTGCTGATTTTCGATACAACGCTGCGCGACGGTGAGCAGTCACCCGGCGCCACAATGACATTGGAGGAAAAGCTCGAGGTCGCGGAGCTTCTCGATGCCATGGGCGTGGATATCATCGAGGCTGGATTCCCCATCGCTTCGCAGGGCGACTTCGATGCCGTTTCGGAGATTGCCAAGCGAGCCAATAATTCCGTCGTTTGCGGGCTGGCGCGGGCGTCGTTCAAGGATATCGACCGCGCAGGAGAAGCGCTGAAAGCGGCGAAACAGCCACGAATCCACACGTTCATATCCACGAGCCCCGTGCACATGAGGTTCAAGCTGCAGATGGAGCCCGAGCAGGTCCTCGATGCGGCGGTCGCATCGGTTACGCGGGCGCGCAGTTACACAGATAACGTCGAGTGGAGCGCCGAGGACGGGTCGCGCACCGATGCGGATTTCTTCTGCCGATGCGTGGAGGCAGCCATCAAGGCCGGGGCAACCACGATCAACGTGCCGGATACGGTTGGCTACGCGGTGCCCGATGAATTCTACAATCTCATCGAGATGCTGAGAACGCGGGTACCAAATTCGCACAAGGCAATTTTCTCGACCCATTGCCATAATGACCTCGGGATGGCGGTAGCGAATTCGCTGGCGGGTGTCAGGGCCGGAGCACGGCAAATCGAATGCACGATCAACGGGCTCGGCGAGCGGGCGGGGAACGCGGCGCTCGAGGAAGTCGTCATGGCAATCAAGACGCGCAATGATCAGCTGCCGTACTGGACGGGCATCGACACGACGATGCTCATGCGGGCATCGCGGCTCGTCAGCGCGGTGACCTCGTTTCCGGTTCAATACAACAAAGCCATCGTCGGGCGGAATGCCTTTGCGCATGAATCCGGAATCCACCAGGACGGCATGCTGAAGAATGCGCAGACCTATGAGATCATGACGCCGGAGAGCGTGGGCGTGAAGCAGACCTCGCTGGTGATGGGCAAGCACTCGGGGCGTCATGCCTTCCGCCGCAAGCTCGAAGAGCTGGGCTACAATCTCGCCGACAATGCTTTCGAGGACGCCTTCGTGCGCTTCAAGGATCTCGCCGATCGGAAGAAGCACGTTTATGACGAGGATATCGAGGCGCTGGTCGACAATGAGATCGCCAATGCGCATGAACGGGTGAAGGTGCTGTCGCTGACGGTGATTGCCGGGACCATGGGCCCGCAGAGCTGTACGCTGACCCTCGACGTCGACGGCCAGCATGTCACCCAGCAATCGACCGGCAACGGGCCGGTGGATGCGATCTTCAACGCCATCAAGCTCATCATTCCCCATCAGACAAAGCTCGCGCTGTTCCAGGTGCATGCGGTGACGGAGGGGACCGATGCGCAGGCCGAGGTTTCGGTAAGGCTCGAGGATGTCGATGCAGGCAAGTCGGTAACGGCCATGGGCGTCGATCCCGATACGCTGGTCGCCTCGGCAAAGGCTTATGTGAGCGCGCTCAACAAGCTCCAGGTCAAGCAGCGAAGAACCAAACCACAGGCGCTCGAGCCGATTACCAAGGCGGAACGGCGCGGGCCGTAGTCTCGAGCGGGCACATATTTCTATAATTCTAGAAATACTGTTGACAACGAGCCGCCAGGCGGTCTATGGCTTGTTTATGAAAATTGTCGATGCAGCAGCGCAGCTCGAAGCGCTTGGTAATCCCACACGATTGTCGATCTACCGTACGCTGG
>DATFOT010000176.1:0-3312 GCA_035265265.1 Aestuariivirgaceae bacterium
AAAGAGCGCAGCGTGGTAGCGATTGTAGCAGGCGGCGCTTTCGAGCACGGCGAGGTCGCCAGGCTCGATGCGTCGGCGCCGCCACGTGGTGTGCGGGATGCCCGAGCGCGGCCCCGATGTGACGAAAGGCTCCATCCCGACATACTCGCCACCCGCCTTGATCGAGGCCGCCATGATGGCCGAGGCGATGTCGTTCTCGCTTGCGCCCGCCACCGTTGCGGCAAGGCCCGCGCGCATACCTTCGTCATTTGCATGCCCGGCTTTCTCCATCTGCTCGATTTCAAGCGTTGACTTGACCCGACGGAGTGGCTCCACAAGCCCGCTGGCGTCGAGCAGCGGCCTGAACTCCTCGATCAGCCGATTGTACAAATTGACGGTCAGGAACCAGCCGCTCTGATCGATGCCGACGCGCTTGCCGTGCCAGCCGCGCTGCTTGAGCACCGCGGCGAGAGCGGCTGCGGGATGTTCGTCATCCGCGTAACCGATGATGTCGTTCAAGTGGGTGTTCAGCCGCGCGTTCATTGCCTCAAGCCCGCGCAGGACGTGGAACGGCTCGCCTTGAGCCGGAATGCAAAGGGATTGGAAGGTGTAGTAGCCGGGCGTCTGCTGGCCGATGAGGTAGAAGATGTTTTCCGGCCCCGATAGCAGGACGAGATCGAAGCTCTTCTCCTCCATTCGGCTCCGAAAGCGCTCGAGCCGGCGCTCATACTCAGCTTTTGGGAAGACGGATTCTGCCCCTTGCGGTACCGCCTTCAAAATCGCTTGAAGGCTTGAGTCAGCACCAGTCATGGTCACTCGCTCGTCTGTTCGCCCGGGGCGCCTCGCTCATGACGAAGCGGCACATACTCTAGGCCAAGGCCGAAGTGGTTCAAGCCTGCGATCCGGCCAGCGGGCGCCGACATGGCGCTTGCGCGCGGCGCTCATTAGTTCTTAGATTGCTCGGGCTCCGTCCTGCTCGCGGGCAGCCACGCCGCGCGTTCACGAGATCGCGCCTCGCGCGGCTGCGGAGCAGGCGCCCCGCGCGGACGACGACCGCCGAACGAGGTGAGCCATGATCCTTCGAAAGAAGCGCTGCAAGCTGACGTTGACGAAGCCCATCGGCCGGCACGGTTTCGAAGCGCCGGCCCGCGGCAGGCGCGCCCTCGTCGCGACTGCCGTCATTGCGACCGCTGCGGCTGCGGCGCTCCCGGTTGCCGCGCAGGAAGCCTGCACGCAGATGCAAGTTTATCTCGCGATCGCGCCTAACCATCGCGAGGACGTGATGTCCTACATTGCCCCGCGAATCAAACAGAAGTTCGGCGCAGATCTTGTCACCGAAGCGATCGGCTCCGTGATGATGGTCGATCGCCTGACGGCGCAAGGGGCGGGCCCGCGCGTGAGCATCGTGCAATGGGATGTGCCGATCGGCATCGCCGCCTGCGAGAAGGGCCAATGCGCCGACATCGATATCGAGCGGGCACCCAATCTCAAGAAGCTGCCCGACTCGGCCCTATCAAAGGGGCCCTCTGGAAAGCCTGTCGTGCTTACGGCCGGGGTGATCGGAGTAGGCATCCTCTACAACGAGGAGGAGCTCAAGAAGAACAAACTGCCGGTGCCTAAGTCATGGAACGACCTCAAACAACGGGAATACGCCGGCCGGCTCGGGATCACCGCCCCGCAGAGCAGCATGGGCACCGCTGCGCTCGTCATGCTCGCGCGCATCAACGGCGGCGGCGAGAAGAACATCGAACCCGGTTTTCAGGCAACAAAGGAGATCGTACCGAAGAACACGATCTTCACCTGGTCATCGGAGATGTCGAACCTGTTCCAGCTCGGGGATCTATGGCTTGCGGTGAATAGCGCGAACATTGCTCCGGCGCTGCGCGCGAAGGGGGTTCCAATCCGCTTCGCGCTTCCGTCTGAAGGTTCGCCCACCGCTAACACTGGCATGTCGCTTGTGAAGGGGTCGCCGTGCGAGGCGGCAGCCTACGAGTACATCAACCTTTACTTCAGCGACGAATTCCAGGCGAAACGTATGGAATCCGGTACCCCCAGCCCTTCGAAAGATGCGTGGAAGCTGACCACTCCCGAGGTTCGCGCGGAACTCGGCATGGGGCCGGAGGACCTCGACAAGTTCATCGACCTCGACTGGGCCGCCATCAACGCGGCGCGCCCGGGTTGGATCGAGCGTTGGACCCGAGAGATCAAATAGCGACCCCCGGGGCAGACCATCCCGAAATGACCACGCTGCACGGGCTCCGCCGAGAGGCGCTGCCTGCCGAGTGCTGAGCTGTCGATGACGCTGGGAGCTTCGGAGTCCGTCCTCCGGTTGGACAACGTCTCGAAGGCCTTTCAGGGTCAGCCGGCGGTTAGGGGCGTGTCGCTTGAGATGGGACGCGGCGAGTTCCTCACCCTGCTCGGGCCATCGGGCTGCGGAAAAACGACCTCTCTCAACCTCGTCGCGGGGCTCCTGCAGCCGGACAGCGGAACGGTCTTCCTCCGCGGCGAGCCGGCCAATACCCTTCCGCCCCGCCACCGCCGGCTCGGGATGGTGTTTCAGTCTTGGGCATTATTCCCGCATCAAAACGTGTTCGACAACATCGCCTATGGGCTGAGCGTTCGATCGGTGTCGTCGACTGAGATCCGCAAGCGGGTCGCTGAGATGCTCGGTCTCGTGCGACTCCCCGGTGTCGAGGGGAAGTTCCCGTCCCAGCTCTCCGGCGGCATGCAGCAGCGCGTCGCCTTGGCGCGAGCGCTGATCACCCGTCCGGATCTGCTTCTCCTAGACGAGCCGCTCTCTAATCTCGACGCTGCCCTGCGCAAGGAGATGCAGGTCGAGCTACGGCAAATTCATTCCGAGCTAAACGTTACGACGCTGCTCGTCACCCATAGCCAGGAGGAGGCGCTTGTCATGTCGGACCGCATCGCCGTGATGCGGGCCGGCCGCATCGAATGCATCGACACCCCGCGGCGCGTCTACAACCGCCCGCCGAACCGTTTTGTCTGCGCGTTTCTCGGCGATGCCAATATGCTTGAGTGCGAGATCGAGGCGGTGTTCGCGGGGGAGGTGATGCTGCGGCGGAAGGGCCTGCGTTTCGCAGCGGAAGCCCCCGCTGGGGCAAGGGCGGGTCAGAAACTCACTGTCGCGATCCGCCCCGAGAACCTCCTCCTGCACCGCCCGACCGGGCCGGAGGCGGAGACCGGCATCGATGCGATCGTCCGTGACGCGATCTTCAAGGGCAGCCACATTCAATACGCGCTAATGATCGGCGAAGAGCGGCTCGAAGTCCTCGCGCTTCCGCCGGTGGACGGCGAGCCGTTCGCCCCCGGCGA